>JAHFUH010000685.1 GCA_023265215.1 Acidobacteriota bacterium | reverse complement strand
CAGTCTGCAGGATGAAGCTCTCACGGGCAGCTCGATCCGGCGCGAAATCGCCCACGCGCAGCGTATCATTGAAGGACAGGACTTTGACGTCCGCAGCACCTTATTCAAGTTCTCGTCACTCGTCGAAGTGCAGCGGCAGATTGTCCAAGCCCGGAGAGAAGAAGCATTGCTCGGTTCCGGCGAGCCTGAAGTGTCAGATCTTGATAATTCTGCAGACGCATCGTCGAAGTTTTCGCTTCGGGAGCCCGTCCTCTATGATGAAGGTGTGCGGCGTTTCGGAATCGGCAGAATGATTGAGATCGAGCGCCGAGCGACGCTTTTCCACATCGATCGCCTTTGGTCTGACCACTTGGCTTGGATTCAGGATACCCGAGACAGCATTCATCTGGTTCACCTTAGTGCCCGCGAACCATTAGAGGAGTTTCTAAAGTGGGCCACCGACGAATTCTTCAATATGGAGAAGCGTCTCGACGAGGCGGTTATTTTAGAGATAGCCTCAATCATTCGGAAGAATGGCCCTATAGAGATCGAGCTGGAACGGTTGAAGGGACCCTCGTCGACTTGGACTTATCTGGCGAACGATGCGAACCAGTTTGGATGGGGTGTCGGGATGGTCAAGCCGAGGAAAATGGCCTTTTTCGGGGTTGGCGATTCTCTCATTGCAGGCCCGGCGCTCGCTGGCCCACTGCTCCATGGTCCACTCTTTATGTTGACACTGCTCCTGGAACATATTTTCCACCGCAAACGGAAATCGTAACAGGCAAAACTGGGATGCTGAAGCTTTGGAAGAGGTTATTGGAGCGGGAGAATATGGAAACGTATTTTTTTGACGCAAAGGCGCCAGGCAAAGCAAATTGAAATGACCATTGTTTGAAGAAGGAACGGAGAGCACGGCGCGTTGTGCAACATATTATTTGCTCCTTTGCGCTTCTGCGTCTTTGAGTTATTTTTTTACGCCATTCCACCAATTCTCATGTCAGTAATGCGGCGGCTTCTCATATGGGAGCTGCTCCGTTTGAGCTTCAAAGCGCTGGTTGATCCCGCGCGTGAACCTTTCGAGAAGCTCAATGCGGCGCTGAAGATCGAGTATCGTGCGAGCTTGGTCGACCAAAGCATCGTTGAGATCAGCGATGGCCTTCTCCTGGAAGGCTATCTTGGACTCGATCTTGATGTGGATACTTTCGCCGTTCTCATGCGTCATACTGTTTCCCCTTAGAATCACTGAATTGAAGGCTTCGGCATTGCTCCGGGAATCCCCGAACTCCAGGGTTGGCTTCTCATGCGTCTGAACCCTTCAGGAAAAAGGCCGCATGGTTGGATGTAAAAAAAGGCGGATTCCTCCGGATAATATTCTTTATTGCAGGATCTGTTTTGAACTCATTATCCATGAAAAACCTGACTTTATCCCTGTTCCATCCTTTCGGGTGTTCGATACTTGAATAAAGGGATAAATCCCCCTCATAAAATTTATGGGCATTCAATCTCTCAACATCCGGGCCATGGGCGGGCATATTGAAAATGGCGAGATTCAGAAAGTCGATTGCATTGCTATGTCTTTTCACGAAATCCATGGTATGCCTTGCCTCCAATGGGCCTTCAGGAGGCGTCCCGAAGAGAAAATACAAGTAGGTTCCGATGCCGGCATTTTTGATGTTTTTGAGCGACACGGATACAGTTTCAAGATCTATTCCCTTTTGCAGGTCATCCAGCACCCGCTGATCCCCTGATTCAATGCCTATTTTAAGCAGGACACATCCGGATCTCTTTAATCCAACGCAGAAATCAGGGTCTTTGAAATGATCGGTCATCCGCACGAAACCATACCAGGGTGCGTTCAATGGCCTGGCTATCAGACCTTTCAACATACTTGGACTCATGGCATTATCCAGAAAATGCACCAGGACAGGCCGGTGCATCTCGATAAGTGCGGCAAGGTCATCCTGAACACAATCAACGGATAATGGCCTATAGGGATTCCCTTCCGCCTTTTCAGGACAAAACAGGCATTTCCTCCAATAGCATCCGCTGGAAGCGCTGTATGGGAGTATAAATCCCGGGGACAGGTAATGCCTCAGGGGAAAGAGGTCGTATCTTGGCCTCCTATGCATTTCACAATCCTTTATTCCAAACAGCGTCCGGAGATACGCCTCTCCAGGACCTGCCACCATGGCATCGACGAGACCTCCAAATGGATTCCTCCATCCAGGCCGTTTCATCCAGGATGTGACAAGCCCTCCGCCAAGTATGATTTTAGCATCCGAATTTTCTTTCTTTAGATAACCCATCATGGAAAAAACGGTAAGGGCCTGGCTTAGGAAGTTTAATGAGAATCCGGCATATCCATCGTGCGCAGCTGAGGATTGCGGGAAAAGCCAATGTTGGAAATAGGGATAAAAGGGATTTTTCTCAGGTTCTTCTGCTGCACGGATAAGGTCGCTGCTCTTTATGGGAGAAAGGTTTTCGTCCTGGTAATCGCTGAGGCTCACCCGGATACCGGCCGATTCTAAGGATTTTCCCAGGACACGATGAATATCCATCACTGCCCTCGTATATCTACTGATGTCCCAGGCATGTTTCCCGCTACGCAAATAATCGAGGTTTGACTGCAGATTTCTTTTTGCACGGCGTGTCCATGTATCCGTGGCTTCCACCGGGCCGTTGATGGCGCGAAGGATACCGTCCAGATTCGCATCAACAACAGATAAAGGTATTCTTTCACTATCGATCGCCCCTGCGAGCCTGGCAATGCCGGCCGGAGGTTCACAGGATTTTGAAAGGGGAGGGTGTATCAGGATCATGATTGCAGATCATATGGATCAGGGAGCCATTGTCAAGTCGATGACATCAGCCAAAGGCTTCCGCATTCGCAACACGTGTGTCTTTTGTATAATTCATCGATGCAATGGCTGAAGAATTCATCCGCTATTTTGCACCAACATCGCGAGGAGCATAGAGCATGAAGGAGAGACTCCGCAGTTTTGCCCTGAGCCTGGGAGTGGACGACGTGGGATATGCTTCCGCGGACGATTACCAAAGCCCCTTGTCGCCGTGGATCGACTCACTTTTCCCGGGCGTGCGGTCCATCATAGTCCTCGCATCCAGAGAGT
>JAHFUH010000009.1 GCA_023265215.1 Acidobacteriota bacterium | reverse complement strand
AAAAATAATGATCACCACTATCGATAAAATTCAGGGACTCCAGCCTTACCTCGAATCCAAAATTCGTGGACAGGAACATGCGGTTCAACGGTTTTGCTCGATTTTAAAGCGAGGACAAAAAGGGATCACCCGAGACAATAAACCTCTTGGTTCCTGTCTCTTTTTGGGACCAACCGGAGTGGGCAAAACGGAATTGACCCTTCTTGCTAGTGAGTACCTTTTTGGGCCCGATCATCTATTCCGCTTTGATATGTCAGAATTTCTCCACCTGGATCAAGTGAAGTTATTTGTGGGCGATGAATCCGGAAATCCAGGGCGGCTTGGTCGAGTACTTTCGACCCACTGTAATGGCATCCTGCTCTTTGATGAAATTGAGAAAGCCCATCGCCAATTATGGGATTTGTTTCTTCAAATGCTGAGTGCTGCGCGTATTACGTTGTCGAATCATCAAACTTACGATCTCTGCGGATTTTATATCATTGCTACCAGCAATATTGGCTCCCATCACCTACTGCGGCCAACTCGGCTCCCTTTTGCCACATTGCAAAGAGTGGTACTCTCCGAACTCCATCAGGTGTTTCGTCCGGAGCTTGTGGCCCGATTTGACGAAACCTTGGTTTTCAAGCCGCTTTCCTCTCAAACCCAGCGAGAAATCGCTCGAATCGCTGTAACTGATGAACTGACTCGACTCAAAACAAAAGGATTTCACTTATCACTCAGTGAAGAGGCGTTTGAGTTCTTGATTCGTCGGGGGATCCACAAGACTTTGGGCGCAAGGCCTCTATTGGGCACAATTGAAAAATTCATTGGTGATGCAATCTGCGAGTCTGATTCTGTAGAGGGAATTCTGCATCCTTCACCGGAAAATGACCGGCTGGTAATCCGTCCATTAAATATTTAAGTCTCTTGATTGTAATGCCATAGAAAGTATTGAGGCATGTTTTTCTTGCATTTTACTGCAGTAGATTTATTTTTATACTATAAAATACCTTTAAGGTGCAGAAAGATATAGAAACAAATCTAAGGACATTGGGCCGCCATGAAGCTAAAATTGTGCTATCGTTTTGCGAACATGGTCGTGAAATAGTGACGGCCTCGGAGATTATTTCATTGCTGCAAAACGAAGGAATCGCCCGAAAGGTCATTTATAACCTACGGAAAAAGGGATGGATTACTCGCCTCACAGGAGGGCGATATTTATTCCTGCCTCCAGAATATGGCCCTGCAAATCTTGGAGAAAACAATCCGTTCGCTCTCGCATCAGCTGTAATCGAGCCTTCTTATATTGGTTGGTGGTCTGCGGCTTCTTTTCATGGATTGACCACTCAGAAGCCTATGACTCTCACTGTAGCCATATTGCGACAGGCTTCGGACCAAGTGGTTGAAGGAAATAAAATTCATTTCATCAAACTCGTTCCTCGCAAATTTTTTGGCTTCAAAAGCTATGATGTTTATGGACGTAAAGCGGCGCTTTCAACCCCAGCCAAAACGCTTGTTGATTGCATAGACAGACCAGACCTTGCCGGCGGCCCCACTGAAATTACCCGCATTGTCTATGGAGCCTCTATGGTAGTTTCTCCAGAGGAATTGGCTGCTGTTGCTTTACAGATGAAATCAACAGCGACTTTGCAACGATTGGGGTTTTTATCTGATCTTGTGAGATGGAAATGGCCTTCTAATATTCGCAAAAGAATACGGGATGCTATCCCGTCCACCGTACGCACCACTTTTGGACGTGCCAAAAGCAAATCGGGGGATATTGGTTATGTGTCTGATTGGGGAGTGATAGCTCATGTTTCTGAATTGGCACTACTTTCTGACATTCCACGAACCATGAAGGATGGCACCTCATGTTGACTACGCAACAACTTCGTCAAAGTGCCGCTCTTTCTGGAGTACGTGACATTGGAAGCATCGAAATCGATGTCCTACTCACACATCTGCTCCAGTTTTTTCATGAGCGAGGTTTAACAGATCATCTTGCCTTCAAGGGAGGAACGTTTTTACGGAAAATGATCTTTGGTTCACGTGGTCGTCTTTCTACAGACCTCGATTTTACCTGTCGCTCAGACATTAACCTCGATGATCTCACCTTGCGATTGCTCGAAATGCTCGAACATTCTTTCCATGGAATTCATTTTCGATTTGATAAGAACAAAGATTGGTACCTGACAGACGAAGGCTGCGCAGTAAATCCTATTTGTACGCATGCGGGAAATACGAGCGGTGTTAAAATTAAGATTCAGATTAGCATGCGAGAACTTCCAATATTGCCGATTTGTGAGACTCCTCAGATCGAGCTAAACTATTTTAAATTCTTGGCATTCGCTCCTGCTTCAATTCCGTCGCTTGCTGTCGAAGAGGTTATTGCAGAGAAAATTCGCGCAGCAAGTCAGCGCTCTAAAGTTCGTGATCTTTATGATCTAGCGGAAATTTCTCTTCGGCCCCTCAATCAGAACCTGATTCGAGCACTTGCAGTCTTAAAGCTATGGCAGAAGGGAAAATCTGGTTTGGATTTCGAGCACTTTCGTCGTCGCATTGAAGTCAGGGAGGAATATGACGTAAATGATTTGCAAAATCTCCTGCGCAAAGATCAAAAACCCGATCTCAATAAAATGATTGAGCGTGTTTGCCTCGCATATCGATTTTTGGGACAACTGACTGAAGATGAAAAAAAGTTGACCGGAGATTCTGCTAGGCGATTGCATAAAGAAGCAATAGCTCTTCGAACCAAACTGCCTTCAAACCACCTCCATGCAAATGAGGAATGAGGCTGTACAACGGGGGCAAAGTGTATTTTTGATGAAATGCTCCCTTTTCTCAACAATCACTTTTTTCTTCCCACTCCGTGCCGCACTTTTATTTAGAAAGCAATTTTTCCAACGCAAGCCAGTAGGAATTTACTCCCAGATTGTTTGTGTATTCAATAAATTGGTTGATCACCGGAGCAGGACCGGTGATAAACACGGATTTAGTCGGCGCCTTTTTTCTATTCCGTCGAACCTCTCTGGGACCCTCCGGTTCTCTGGATATAAATCCGAGGGACTCTCCTCGTTTTACGGCTGCTTTTTCTTTTTCAGCGGATATTTTCGGTGTGCCTTTTGGGAGACC
>JAHFUH010000167.1 GCA_023265215.1 Acidobacteriota bacterium | reverse complement strand
CGCAGAGAGCGCAGAGATTTAAAATATTTTCTCTGCGATCTCTGCGATCTCTGCGTCTCTGCGGTGATATTTTAATCAAGAGAGACCCAGACGGATTTCACCTGCGAATAGAGGTCGATTCCGTATTTCCCCAGCTCGCGCCCATACCCGGATTGCTTGTAGCCCCCGAACGGCGATTCGGCGGAGGTCATGTTATACGCGTTGATCCACACCGTTCCTGCCTGAAGGCGCTGAGCCAGTTTGTGTGCTTTGGCAACATCACGGGTCCAGACCGCGGCTGCGAGCCCGTAAATTGTCGAATTCGCTTTCTCCACAAGTTCATCAACATCTTTGAATGTGAGCACTGCCAGCACCGGGCCGAAAATTTCTTCCTGCGCGATGCGCATTGCAGGATCGACGGTGTCGAAGATGGCCGGCTTTACGAAGAACCCTGTATTTCCAGCGCGTCCGCCCGGCAGCACCGGCGCCGCCCCTTCTTTTTTCCCGAGTTCGATATACCCGATGACTTTGTCCATTTGAGCCGCCGAGACGAGCGCTCCCAGGCGGGTTTTGGGATTCAGCGGATCTCCGGGTTGGAGCTTGCGGGCTCTTTCGAGAAGTTTTTCCATCAACCGGTCGTGAACGCTCTCTTCCACCAGCAGCCGCGAGCCTGCATTGCAGACTTCCCCTTTTCCGTAGAAGATGCCGTTGAAAGCGCCTTTGGCCGCGGCATCGAGGTCTGAATCGGCAAAAACGATATTTGGAGATTTGCCGCCCAGCTCCAGGGAAACCTTTTTAAGCGTATCGGCGGCCGTGCGCATGATTTCCTTGCCAACCGCGGTGCTGCCTGTAAAGGAAATCTTGTCGACGTCGGGATGAGCGACAAGCGCGCGTCCCGCAGTTTCGCCGAACCCTGGGACTACGTTGACTACGCCGTCGGGAAGTCCGGCTTCCTGGCATAATTGTCCCAGGCGAAGTCCGGTAATCGGCGTCTCTTCGGCGATTTTCAGAACGGCTGTATTGCCGCACGCAAGCGCCGGCGCCAGTTTCCATGCGACCAGCAGGAGAGGGAAGTTCCAGGGCGTTATGATGCCGCAGACTCCATACGGTTCGCGCAGAGTGTAATTGAGGAAATTGCCCGGAACGGGAATAGTCTCGCCCTCGATTTTGGTACACCAGCCGGCATAGTAATAGAATGTCTCCGCTGCGGAGGGGACATCGACATAGCGCGATTCGAAAATCGGTTTGCCGTTATCCATGGTTTCAAGCAGCGCCAGTTCATCAGCGTTCTGCATAATCAGGTCGCCGATTTTCCAAAGCAGCTTCGAGCGCTCCCTCGCCGGCATGCTGCGCCAGCTCTTGTGATTGAAAGCCGCGCGGGCAGCCTTCACGGCAGCATCAATGTCCGGCTCTTCCGCTTCGGATATCTCCGCGAGAACTTCCTCCGTCGCCGGATTAATCGTTGGAAAAGTCCTTCCGGAAAGAGAATCTTTAAACTTGCCCCCGATCAGGAGTTGAGTCGGTCCGTCCATATTTTCTGCCCTCTCGAGTTATTATTTGGCTTTACAAACGACGATATTGTCAATGAAATACCGTCTGTTTCTGAAGGAGTCCTGGAAGGGCAATAGAAGGGCCTGCTTAATTCACAACTCTATTGATTCTGAGCGACAGGGCTAGTGAAGGCCGGAGTTGCCTTTCCATGTTTGTTGTCGTGCCGAATGCTGCGACATCCAGAGAAATCTTTTTGCAGAAATCGAACCCGATTCCACCCGAAGGATGCCAGCGATCCAGCCCGTAGCGAGCGCCACCCCGGAATTCCATCCGGCCCAGTTTGTATTCAGCTCCGCCGCGGAAACTGGCCCCCTGGAATCCGTGGGCAGCCTCGGCTATGAATGTGTACGCCCCCTTGTGATAGCCCGCATTGCCCGTGTACTGTACGGGCAATTTTTCTGTCAGATCCGAAGGCGTGGCCGGAAGCCATTGATCGATGAAATCGGCTCCATTCACGAGGCTCTGGAGCCTGTAATTCCGCAGGGTCCGATCATGCCAATCGATTCTGTTGGCAACGCCGTTGGCGCCGAAACCAAATTCCCAGCGATCAATCACGGCGCCCACTCCGAAATCGAGAGCGAATCCCCTGCCGGAGTTTGATTCATAGTAGTTGATTGTGAGCGGAGTTGTCATCGGTAGAACGGTTATCAGGCCGTCGGCGCCGGTGCTCAGCTGAACATCAATAGCGGAATCCATATAACGGAAGCCGTACAAATAATTGTAATTGACTCCCACATAGATCCCATCGCGACGGGATGCCATCTTGCCGGGCAAATTGAAGCGGGCGCGGTAGCCTCCCGTTATGGCCATGGCCAATTGCCCGACCGAGCGATCCGAAATAAAGAAATTGCGATTGGGTATTGAGACGGATGTGCGGCTGGCCAGCACATCCGTTAGTCCCTTGTCGATATTCAGGTCGGTCATTGCGGAGAAGTAAGGCCCTGCACCGATATAAAAACCCTGAAATGCTCCTTCGGGTTTGCGAGGGAATCTGAAGGTTTTTCCCCAGGTTGGCGACGTCAGCCCCTCGGATTTCAGGTTGTTTCCCAGTTCAATGCCGCGGTAGCTGTTCAGATCCCGGCTGAGGTCTCCGTTAATGATATTGTTGACCAGCCTGCTTCTGAGGCCTCCGGGGTCTCTTCCGAAAGTGTAGTGGATGGGATTGGCTGCATATTCCATGGTGAGCACCGGATCAAAGATATCTTTGTTCCGGGGGTCCAGGCGATCCTTGTCCTGCGCCATTTGGATGAGTCCCAGCGGCAGCGTGATCGTGGTGTAGGGTCGCTGGTCTTCAATCATTTTGGAAGCGATATTTTCGGAATAGCCGGTCCCGCCCATAGCCATTTTGCGCGCATCTCCATTGAAGCTCTGGGCTGATGCCAGACCGAAAGCGATCAAAATAAACAGCGGAAGCAAAATAATCCGAGCTCTCACCCTAACCTCCTGCGTGCAATGAACGTTTTAAGGACCATAAGGACAACCGTTCACCTTTTCGGTAATCGGTTGCTGTTACTCCAGCAATTCCAATGTGAAAAAGTGCCTTCACAATGAGGCTTGAGCATGTTAACCTCTTGGGCGTTCTTATCCTGCGGTAGAAGAGTGGGCCGTTAGCTCAATTGGCAGAGCAACTGACTCTTAATCAGTAGGTTGAAGGTTCGATTCCTTCACGGCTCACCACTGAAAACAAAGCACTTACCGTTTCGGAATATCCCCTAAAAGAGGTTTGGTGGCAGGGTTTGGTGGCAGTTCGGCGGATGTTCAATTTTACACCGCTTCCTTGATTGCGTCTGAAGCAGTTTTCTTTCCAATGCTATCCAATACATCAACATGGCTCTCGCCTTGATCCGGTAGCCATTTCGCGTAATACCGGAGAGTTGTAGTCGGATTGGAATGACCTAGCTGTTTGGAGATATAGAGAATGTTCTTCCCATTGATGAGCAGTATGGTGGCAAAGGTATGCCGAAGAGAGTACGGCTTAAACTTTCCTATTTTTGCTTTGCCGCAGATGCGATGGAATGCGTCTGCCGCATTATTCCAGTCAATGTAGTTTCCTGACCGATTCGGGAAAAGCATTTCGGGTGTTTTCGGAATCGGCTCACCCTTCTTAAATGCCTCCTCTCTGCGATGGGCAAAATGTGTTTGCTGGCTAGTTTTGTGCTGTTTCAGTAGATCCCATAATCCAGGCGAGATATCCACTTTCCTTTCCACTCCGGTTTTTGTATAGGGCCGTATCCGGCCTGAATTCAGCAGAAATACCTTGTTGATGCTAACTCTTCGCTCCCTCTCGTCAATGTCAGAGGGAAGAAGGGCGATCGCCTCACTTGGTCGCAAGCCAGTTTTTCCAAGGAGAATAAAAAAGGGACCAAACTCCTTTTCCTTAGGACTTTTTGCTGCTTCAACAAACGCGGCGAATTGTTCAGCCGACATGGGAGTGATGCTGCTCTCGAATTCGATTCGATTCTTTCTGTCGGCAGCTTTCTTTTTGCGATTTGTGACCTGGAGTGCAGGATTAAGGTCGATGATTTCATCGTCAACTGCATCGGTCAGTAGAGAGGACAGCGCTGCTCGAATGTGACGCACCGTATCTTTCGCATAGCCGTCCTTTCGCTTGCTGTTAAGCATTGCTTTTACATGACGGCGATGAATGTCCCTTAGCGACATACTTCCCAAGGAATGCCCATCGAACTTGAAGGGCAAGATATGAGCATTCAGCATCTGCCTATACTGTTCAACCGTCCTGGGTTCAACGCTATCAATAACAACATTGTCGAGCCAGTTTGCTGCATAAACAGACAGCGTAACATTCCGATCCCAAGCGAGCGGAATTTCCGGTTCCTTTTCTGCTTCCTTTATCAAATCGGCAAGCTTGCAGGACACGGTTTCCCTTGATTCTGCAAGTACTCGCCGCCGCTTTCCATTCACATAGTATGTACCCTCAAACATCCCCTGGCGGTCCCTTCGCGCATGGATACCGCCCATTTTGACTTTTGCCATGTTCAACCTCCGTTAAGTGTTGTTTTTAATTTACAGATTGACGCTTCCGAGGCCCACGGACTCGATTTTCGTATTCCTCAGGAGATTTATGGTTGGATAAATAATTCTCTTTCTGATTACAGGCTCCAGATCGGACATTTTGAAACGGCTTCCGGTCGGAATCTGCCCCGTTCCAATTGAGGACATCTGATTTGCGAATCCGGTATTGCCGTTTTCCCACATGAACGGCAGAAAATTTGCGCTCGCGAATGAGCCCATAGAGGTAACCTTTGCTCACACGAATCAAATTCGCAGCCTCCTGAACCGTAAGATACTCATCGGGTTGGATATTTCCCTTTGAGACCTGCTGGCTTTGACCAGGGACACTGGTGGCCGACACACGATCTTCCGCTACTGATTGTATTGCCGCCAGATGTGCCTTTAATACAGGTACATCCTGTGATTCGAGATTTGGACTGGCCTGGATTGATTTCAAGGCTTCGTTTAAATGTTCAAGCGTCTTTAGCTCAATAAGACCTAAATTCATGATTGCAAGTTCCTCCCGTTATGAAATTTGACTTGTAAGCTGCAAACGTAAACAAGCAAAAAGCTCCAACACTGATAAAGGAGTGAATTGAACTGGATGCCCGTAGAAAAATTCTTATTGCCAGCTGTATATTTTATGATTGCCAATCCAGTTTTATTTTCTTCCCTTACCAGTGGAATCCTCACTCCTGAAATAAATGAACGCTTCCGAGCCATTCCGATCATTTTCAAATCACCTATATAGTGAATGACTGACTGATTTATTTAGCCTTTGGTAGGGAATGCTCCTTAAAGTTCGCATTCCCCTACCCAATAATCAGGTGACATTCGGTTTCTCCTGATTTGGCATGATTGATATATCCTGTTGAATTATTGCAACTTGCGGAAGTAGTCAATTTATCATTCCCGTCTGATTGATATATTCGTATTTCGTATTCCTGCCCTGCCCATGTTGCTTAAGCACATTCATCCCTTTCAGTGATTTGACACATCTCCTGACAGTCGAATCAGATAGGGTTGTGCTTCTGGCAACTTGTGTAACTGAAGCAATGCCCTTTTCCCTGAACTCTGCCTGAATTATTTGCATGTTTTTGGAATCGTCCTGTCCACTCTCTTTCTCCGTCTGATTCCCAATTTCAACAAGCGTAAACTTCTCTCCAGCCGTTCCTCGCTCATGGACATCAAGAATGAAAGATTGCTGTTTATCCGTGTCCTTGGAAGTTGTGGAAATCGTCAGGCGCTTACCACGCCGCTCCATAATAATCACGGCATCTGAATTTTGTATTTTGCCGCCTGTTCCCTTTACATCATCCAAACCGATTCGCTTGTTTGACCAGGAATTTTTGGATTTTCGGATATGGTCCAGAACCACCATAGTGACGTTATGTTTTCGCGTGAGGTTCGCCAGACGGTGAAGGATCTTGCTCTGTTCCTCATCCTTATACGAATCCAGCCCTGTAGTTGCTTTTTGGTAAGTGTCGAGCACAACTAAATTAGCACCACTCTTGGCAACGTAATTTTCCAACCAATCAAACTGATCTTCCTTCGTGAGATTGAGATCAGGGACCGAATAAATCATGAATCTGTCCAAATTAATGGAATCCGTTCCGACTACCTCTTTGAGCCTGTCTTTAATCCTTTGGACAGGATCTTCCAAGGCCAAGTACAGGACTTTATCCACTGGCTCAATCTTGTAGGTGTCAAACAACTTACCAGCCTTAAGCAACTTTGCACAGATGTATAGCCAGAGCAGACTTTTGCCTGTCTGTGAGGCTCCAGCCACTAGATTGAAAGTTCCGCTTGCGATGATATCTTCGACTATCCAGCTAGTTTCTGGACACTCCCAATTCTTCATATCTCCAACGTCAAGCAGCTTCCAGTGATCTGGAGGAGTGAACTGTTTGCCTAATCCTTCATTCTCGTCTTTGTTTAACATTCCTGCCTCCTCATCCGATTATCAAAAGCTCGTTTCAAGATTGTTCGTTTTTGTATCCGCTGATCCTTCGTTTCTTTTTTCACTATTCTTCTCCATTGGCGGGTGAGGGGACACATTGAGAAAAGCAATTTATTCCAACGCCCAGGCACCATGCCATGGCTCGGAATTTATTAATTATTTAGTTATGAATAACATTCGGGAGTTGTGAGGATTCCCGATCATGTGGCGAGTTTAGTTTTTCCACCAACCGCAGCTTCTGTTTTCCGGTCCCTCCTTTCTGATGAGAGCGTCAAAGCTCCCATGATCAGAAAAATATATCATAGGAAATATGAAATGTCAACATAAAACGCGAATTCACAATTAAACCATCTAGTTTATTATTCAACAAGATAGCCTATGTAGTTATGCTATATCTAATAGTATAGGATGCCAGATATACCTAGCTTATCTTAACCTTAGATAAGCTACCTTATAGATAGGCGCACTCTGTCCCTTTGGCAGGTGATATTTGAAGGATTCGTCGCTCCAGGAGACAGCAAAAAGAAAGGTGCTTCAGTTTGATTTTTTGCCGGGGCGCTAGCATCACACACGGAAGATTTTAATTCCAATTTGCGGCTACGATCTTGAATCTGATTTTCAAGAAGATATGATAGGCGAGGTTTCCCACAATGCGACTTCCTGGGATTTACCATAAATGTTGTTGTTGAATATCGCACGCTGAGCTATACAAATTAGCAATTAATGTACCAGGATCAATTCGATCAATATTTCGAAGTATAGTACCCTTCTCTGGCGCTTACAAATAATTTTGGATAACTTGGTGGCGGCTGTAGTCTGACGGTAATGTTTCGCCATTTCCCATTGTGTTTTTTGTTAGTAGGCGAATAGTTAATAAGATATTGATTGCTTAATTCAGCATGAATCAAATCAAGATAGTGATCAACCTCAGAGAAGTCGCTGAGATAATAGTATCTCCCTCCGGAAAGCTTGACGATCTTCTTGAGCTCTTTTGCCCCATCATCTGGCACCCCTTTTTCGCTAATAGCGAATATGGATACATCCAATTCTTTGGCGAACTCACGCACCTGGATCGGTGTGTAATTGCTAATGTTATCCTCACCATCAGTAATGAGAATTAGAGCCTGATTTGTATTTTTTGCGCGCCTGACTTCATTCAGCGACAGGTATATGGCATCGTATAGAGCAGTCGAACCAATCGGTCTCCGAATTGGGTTTTGGCTCTGTAAGGATGCTAATTGGCCCGTAAATAGTCTAGAAAGCTTTGCGTCTTCATTGAAGCTCACCAAGAAGTAGTCATTATCGGGGGCCGCAGTTTTTAGGAACCGGGCGATAGCATTTTGGGTTTTTTTTAAGGCATTGTTTTTGCTCATGCTAGCGCTGATATCCATAAGAATGCCAGCGCTTATGGGAGAGGGCAGCTGTGACAGATAGGTTATTGTCTGTTCATTACCATCTTCAAAGATCTTAAAGTACTCTTTTGTAAGGCCACTATGCATGAATCGATTCGATCCATCTCTTACCGAAATCCTCACTGATACAATCTCGGGAATGCTGGTTATTATTTGGTCCTGAGCGTTTAATGCGAGAACCACACATAATGAGACGATATATCCGAACGACATTGTGATGTGCGCACTCATATTCCGATGCCTCATCTGTTCGGTGGGTTGTGATAGCCAAATTTCAGAAACTAATTATAACAAGCCATTTCTTAAAGCTTCAAATTCTTTAAATGGGTTTCCCGTTTCACTCATGTTTTGAAGCAACCTGCCATAAATCATTATGCGTGAATGGGTTGCCTTTAATTCCGGGTCGTAATTCCCATGATACGGGCTTCAGGGAAACTGCCGTCGCTCTAAATATAGAATCTACCTTAGAGTTTAGGTACCGCCTCCCAGCAGATCTATGGGCATCATTCTATTCCGGCAAAAATGGCTCCCTTTAGAACCGGCGCTCACACCTGATAACACATAGAACGTGTGTCTTGGATTTTATAGATTTTTGGATATACACAATTTTTTTGGTGCGCGTTAAAACAGGCATCGAAGCTTACTAAGAGGGTGGGTATGCTTCTCTCGCACCCACACACCCCCTTCCCTGGTTATTCCGCTAAGTTATTTCCCTGCCTTATTTATCAGTGATCTAATACCTCCAGCGCTATCTATATTAATATCCTCCTGCATACAGACTAAGAAAACGCCAATAAATAGTACAAGTTGTTTATTTCAGCCATTTACAGAGATAGCGAAATAGTCTTATCTTCATCATCATCCGCAAAAAAAAATCGAAATGCCCGCACTTGTGAGCGCTGCAAAAAACGCAAAGCGCCGCTCGAAAAGCATTGCAGCCGATCAGGATTGGAATGCCGATACTGCCACGCTGTAATGGCTATTAAGCTAAATAAGCCAATAAGTTACGGTGACGCAACAAGGCCAAATAGTGAGCAAGCCTCACAGACCTTCTCGATGGGGTTGAAGCCGTAGAGAGGGCAGAGCGCCAAAAACAATTCAAAGCGAATCGGAACGTCAGCCACTATGTACCGATGGGTATCGGATTGGACAAAGGGAACGGGGCTGAGGGGAGACTGTAGCTAGTACCAGAGAATTGTGAAATAGAACGGGCCGGAAATCCGCCTATGGGATCGTAGCGGCATGTCTACGCTGTAGACTGATGGGCATTCCTATCAGGCTACGAAAGCGGGGACCAATACCGTAAAGATGAGAGTAGGCGAACGGATTACTGCCCAACAGCGAAGAGCTTAGCGCTGTAACAGTCGATGACCATGCAATAGCGTGAGAGACTGCTAAGCTGACGAATATTT
>JAHFUH010000166.1 GCA_023265215.1 Acidobacteriota bacterium | reverse complement strand
TCATGTGCAAATACTCTCGGGTGGGAGGAGGCTTATTCTCGTGCGCGATGACGGCGAAGGAATGAGCCAGGACGATGCAATTCTTGCTTTCGAGCATCATGCGACCAGCAAGCTTCAGAGTGAAAAGGATCTGAACGCGATTGGCACTCTGGGATTCCGCGGAGAAGCGCTTCCTTCCATCGCTTCAGTTTCGCGCCTGACCCTGCGTACCCGGCCGGCGGAATCCGTCTCTGTTTCGGGAACCGAATTAGAGATTCAGGGCGGAGTCCTGCGCTCTGTGAAACCGGTATCGTGGGATAAAGGGACCGAAATTGCAGTGCGGGACCTGTTCTACAATGTTCCGGCGAGAAAAAAATTCCTCCGGTCCAATGACACCGAACTGGGGCACATTGCCAGGCTTGTTACTCACTATGCGCTTGCTCATCCCGAAATACGATTCGCTCTTGAAAGCGAAGGACGTTTGCTGATAGACGCAATAACGGTTTCAACGTTAAAGGAGAGAATCTATCAGGTGTTCGGAGATGGATTTCTCGACAACATGGTAGAATTGGTTGGGGAAAGCGGTTCAGTCCGGATTCGTGGTTTTACTTCACGCCCTCAAGAACAACGAACAAATCCCTATTCACAATTTCTGTATGTCAACGGCCGTATGATCCGCGACAAGATCATAATGAGCGCTATTCGCCGAGCCTACCGCAACTGCGTTCCCTCGTCCGCCTATCCGGTTGTAATATTGTTTCTTGAGATTCCTCTGGATCAAGTGGATGTCAACGCTCACCCCGCTAAAACGGAAATACGTTTCAGAGAACAGAATGTCGTACACGACCTGGTTTTGAATGCCATTGGGAGTGCCCTGACTCGAAGCGCTTCAATACCGGTGTTCGAGCATCAAGCCGCAATGCAGCCATCAAGCCAGAATTCTCAGGAGCCTCCGGCGCCCTGGCAGATTGATAGGCTGTCGAACGCTGAAAAATTCGACTTCACACCTCCCGCAGCTTCTCCCAATCCTTTTCAAAGGGCGTTGAACTATCCGTTCAGAGAAGTGGCAGCTGGAACCTTCCCGAGAAGGGAAGACCATTTGTCTTTGCGAGTAGCACCGGAAATGCTTTTCAATTCTCCGCAGGAGTCGGCGCGTCCATTTCAGTCGGGAACAGTCCGGATATTGGGTCAGCTTCAAGATAGCTACATCATCGCCTGCGACAATCAGGGTCTGCTGATCATCGACCAGCATGTGGCGCATGAGCGCGTGCTCTATGAAAAAATGGCGGAGGCGATGCTCAACAGTTCCGTGGAAACGCAGGGGCTTCTTGTTCCGCTTTCACTAGAGCTTGCGCCGCACCAGGTCGCGCTGATTGATCAAATTTCTCCTGAGCTGTACAGGAATGGTTTCCAGGTCGAGCATTTTGGGGGATCCTCTATTTTGGTTCGATCCGTACCTGCAATTGCCGGCGATTCGGATTGCCGCAAGCTTTTGTCCGAAATACTTGAGGGTTTGGAGTCCGAGGAGAGAAATCTGGACTTGGACAGAATCAGGGACAGAATCGCCGTCGGCACTGCATGCCGTGCAGCGATCAAGATCAATATGCCGCTGAGTTTAGAAAAAATGCAATGGCTGATCGATCAACTGGCTCTTACGCGCATACCTACAAACTGCCCGCATGGCAGGCCTATCATACTCCGGTTCAACAATTACGAGATTGAGCGCAATTTCGGAAGAATATAGCTTCGAAACATTGAGTCTTAGAGTTACTCCAAGTTAACCCCAGACTCAAAGTCCCGAATTCTGCGGGAGCTGCGACATCCGTTAACCGGGAGCAGGGAAGCATCTGCCGGCAAACAATCCGTAAAACTCAGCAAGAATTTTTAATTACACCTCAAAATAAAGTCGATAAATGAAAGGGGGTTGTTTGTGGATCATGATGGAGAATGCTGAGTCCAATACTGCAGAAGCCATGAGTGCAAACAAAATTGCTGTCGAAGTGAATGAGCTTCTGCAGGTGAGAATGCCGGGAGAAAAGGCAGCCCACTACAGCAGGGTAAACGATGCCCTGGAGGACACAATTGTAGTTGCATGGCCTACCAGTCGTGGCATTCGGATGCCCTTGCGCATCGAGCAGGTCGTTGAACTCAGTTTTGTTCGCGATGGTGTCTCTTACGGGTTTACCGGCCTGATCCAGGCAACAAACCCGGATTCCCCGCCTCAAGTCAGGGTGCGGGTGAACAGCGATATCAAGAAAATCCAGCGCCGGCAGAACTTCCGAATCAAATGCTTTATGCCGGTCGAGATCACTGGAACCATTTCGATGGAAACAACAGAATCCGGAGAAAGGACGTCTCAGGGGCTTTATATTAAAACCAGCACCTATGATCTCAGCGCCGGTGGACTGTCCATTCTCCACACAATCCGCGTTCCAGAGGAATCCATAATCGAAGTGAAACTGGGGCTGCCGGATGGAGGCCCGGAAATAAGAACTCCGGGCCGCATCACCTACGCCGAACGGGCTACGGGAAATGGATCGCTCTACCAGATGGGAATTGACTGTTTTGCATCGACCGAATGGGAACGGGCTAGAATTATTCGATACCTTTACCGAATACAGTTAAAAAGCCTCAGACCTGACCCTGAATAGAGAAGGCGGGAGCGCATGTCCTGCGTTTGCAGAAACCAGCCCGCAATTAGTTATTTCACGCAGGCGAGACGGGCATGCTCCCAGATGTTTGAATGGAAATATTCGCAATGGCTCCAAGACGACGAAATTTAAGATAACGCTGATCGCGAATTTCGCGCCTGGATTTTTCCAGCAGAGCGTCCAGGCAATGTTTTATCTGCTTATCAAGCAATTCAGCTGCAAGATTGTGGTCGGAATGTGCGCCGTCCGGTGGTTCAGGCACGATCTCATCGATTATCCCGAGAGCTTTGAGCTCAGGAGCCGTGATTTTTAGAGCTGCGGCTGCGGCTGCGACATGATCTTGGTCCTTCCATAGTATCGCGGAGCACCCCTCAGGAGTAATGACGGTGTAAATCGCATTCTCCTGCATAAGGATGTGGTTTCCAACCGCAATTCCCAAAGCACCGCCGCTGCCCCCTTCCCCGATAATGCAGACGATTACAGGTACCTCGAGACGGGACATCTCTCGAAGATTGAGGGCAATCGCTTCCGCCTGGCCGCGTTCTTCGGCGCCGACGCTTGGATAGGCGCCGGGTGTATCTACGAAACAAATGATCGGGCGAGAGAATTTGTCGGCCAGTTTCATAGCGCGGAGCGCTTTTCGGTAGCCCTCAGGTTGGGGATAACCGAAATTCCGGTACTGACGCTGCTTGAGATCGCGTCCCTTCTGATGCCCCACAATCATAACCGGACGCCCGTGATAAACCGCCATTCCGGTTATCAGAGCCGGGTCATCGCCAAAGCGCCGATCACCATGAATTTCCGAAAAGTCCTGGAATAGCCTTTCCACATAATCGAGTGTGTAAGGACGAAGATCATGGCGCGCCAACTGTGTCCGCTGCCAGGCTGCGTCTGCCGCGTCTTGCCGAAGCCGCTCCAGTTCTGCCCGCAAATGTTCAATTTCCGCTTGAGCGTTTTCACTGTTTTCCATTTCCTACCCCGCCGGCGTCAGCTCAAAACATGAACCGATCCGGAACCGCAAATGGTTTCGATTTGCTGAATAAGCTCCAGGCTTGACCTCACCTTTACAAAATCAGCAGACTCGATGTTAACACGGAAACCACAAGGATTGTACAACTCTACTTCAACCCCCGTATCGCCGCGGTTACTCGCAAGCAGACGATGAAGCTCAATTGCCGATTCGGAATTTAGATCCGACAACCGTGCGCTGATGCGCAATGTTTTTGCATAGCGCTGGTTGATTCCCAACAGAGGCTGCAGGTCGGAGGCAATCAGCTTGCAACTCCTCTCATCCTCTTTTTCGAAACGCCCAGAAACAAGCACCGGAAAATCCGCAGACATGTAGGGTTCGAATTTCTGATATGAGCCCGGGAAAACAACCGTTTCGACCGCGCCCGAGAGATCCTCCAGAGAAAATAGCGCCATCAGATCCCCCTTTTTGGTACGTCGCGATCGATATTCGGTGATGATCCCTACGATTTTGCATTCAACGCTATTCCCCTCGTTGATAAGATCGGCGATGTTTTTCTTGCTGAATCGCGCTATTTCCGAGGCAAATCTTTCCAGCGGATGTCCGGAGACGTAAAAGCCTATTGTCTCCTTTTCAAATGCCAGGCGTTGTTCCAATGGCCATTCGGGTATGTCCGGAGGCGCGGGTTCCGGAATGGCAGCCTGTCCCGAAATCACCAATTCGGAAAATAAACCCTTCTGCCCGCTTTCACGATCCCGACGGGCCTTCTGTCCATATTCGATGGCGGTATCGATCATCGCCATGCATTGCGATCTTTTCCAGCCCAGGGAATCCAAAGCGCCGCTTTTCACAAGGCTTTCGAGCGCGCGTTTGTTCAGTGACCGCGAATCGACTTCCTCGCAAAACTGAAACAGGCTCCGGAATTTGTTCCGCTGGTCACGGAACTGAAGGATAGAGCGGATAGCCCCCTCCCCGACATTCCGGATTGCAAGCAGCCCGAACCGGATCGCATTTTCCTGGGAAAGAAAATGCAAGGTGCTTTCGTTGATGTCAGGCGGGAGAACCGCGATTCCCATGTCCTTGCATTCGGCGATATACATGACGATTTTTTCCGTATCGCCGATTTCGCTGGAAAGCAGCGCAGCCATGAACTCAACCGGGTAATGCACTTTCAAATAGGCTGTTTGATATGCCAGCAGGGCATATGCGGTACTGTGCGATTTGTTGAATCCGTACTGGGCGAACTGCTCCATCAGATCAAAGACCTGAATCGCATTCTTCTCGGATATCTTGTTTTTGTGTGCGCCATCGATGAATTTGTCGCGCATGGACGTCATGACGGAAGCCAACTTTTTGCCCATGGCTTTGCGGAGAATATCCGCTTCACCAAGCGAAAAACCGGCCATCTTGCTGGCAATCTGCATGACCTGCTCTTGATATACAATGACCCCGTAGGTTTCCTTCAAGATTTCTTCCAGGACGGGATGCGGGTAATGGACTTCAATCAACCCCTGCTTGCGTTTGATAAAATCCGGAATCATATCCATGGGACCTGGACGATAAAGCGCATTCAAGGCTATCAGGTCTTCAAATCGCTCCGGTTTCAAACGCCGCAACTCGGCCTTCATTCCTCCGCTTTCAAACTGGAATATCCCGTTTGTCTTTCCTTCTGAAAATAGCGCGAACACGTCCGGATCCGTTAATGGAATCGAGGACAAATCAAGATCGATATTCTTTTCTTCCCGAATGCGCCGGACGGCACTGTCAATGACCGTGAGAGTCGCCAGGGCCAGGAAATCCATTTTAAGCAGTCCGATGGCCTCCAGGTCCTTCATGCTGTACTGGGTTGTGATTTCATCCTTGTTTGTCTTCTGCAGCGGAACCAGTTCGACCAGCGGTCTTGGAGCGATGACTACTCCCGCTGCATGCGTGGATGAGTGGCGCGAAACCCCTTCAAGGCGCTGGGCGATCTCAATCAAGTTAGCAATCTGCGGGTTTTTCATCTCCTCGACCAGGCGTGGTTCCTGATCGAGAGCTTTGCTAATCGTGGCATTGAGTTCATTCGGAATCAGCTTGGCAATGCGATCGACTTCGGCATATGGAATGTCAAGACTTCTTCCGACGTCGCGAATAACTCCTTTGGCCGCCATTGTGCCGAAGGTGATAATCTGGCACACGTTTTCGCGCCCGTATTTTTTGCCTGCATACTCGATCATTTCCGCCCGCCTGTTCGTGCAAAAATCCATGTCAATATCGGGCGGCGCGATTCTTTCAGGATTCAAAAAACGCTCGAAGAACAGTTCATACTGCAGGGGATCGATATCGGTAATGCGCAGGCTGTAGGAGACCAGACTGCCCACGACAGATCCGCGGCCGGGCCCGACCGGGATCGAGTGGTCGCGGGCATACTTGATCAGATCCCACACGATCAGGAAATAGCTCGAGAACTTCATTTGTTTGATCATCTCGATTTCGAAGACCAGTCTTTCTTCGTAAGAGGAAAGGGGATATTTAAGATCTCCTTTTCCAGAAATGTATTCGAGATGAGGCCGTCGCCCGGCAAAACCCTCGCGCACAGTTTTCTCAAAATAACTGTCCGATGTGAATCCCGGCGGAACATCAAATGGAGGGAGAGGCTGTGAGGTCTCGATCTGAAGATTGCAGCGCTCAGCTATTTGAACCGTATTCTGCATGGCATCCGGTATTTCTCCCCAGAGCCGTTCCATTTCTCCCGCAGATTTGAAATAAAACTGGTCGCTCTCGTAGCGCATGCGGTTCGACTGGGATACGACTTTCCCGGTGCCGATGCAGAGGAGCACGTCGTGCGCCACACTGTCCTGCTGCTTCAGATAATGCGTGTCATTGGTGCATACAAGAGGTATGCCCGTTTTTTTCGCTATTTCAATTATAAGCGGGTTCACCTGGCGTTGCGCAGGGAGATTGTGATCCTGCAGTTCTAAATAGAAGCTACCCTGCCCGAAAATATCTCTCAGGGACAGGGCTTCTTCAACGGCAGCCTCCGATTGTTCCATCAAAAGCTTTTGAGGAACCGCACCCTTAAGGCAGGCGGACATAGCGATAAGGCCGCCGCTGTATTTTGAAAGTAATTCCTTGTCGATTCTTGGCTTGTAGTAAAAGCCTTCGAGAAATCCATAAGAAGCAAGCCGGCTGAGATTGCGATACCCGTCGCTGTTTTCTGCAAGAAGCACAAGGTGGTTCGATTGGTCGCCCACGCCTGTCTTCTTGTGCCGGCTTTCTTTGGCTACGTAAATTTCACAGCCGATGATCGGCTTCAATCCCTTTTTGCGCGCTATATTGTAAAACTGAATAGCACCAAAGAGATTCCCATGATCCGTAAGGGCAAGGGATGGCATGCCCAAGCTGAGCGCAGTATCCACTAGCCCTTCAATTTTAGAGGCGCCGTCGAGCAGGCTAAAATCGGAGTGATTATGCAGATGAACAAAAGGTGCGGGTCCGGGCACAGGCTACTCCCATTCGATAGTCCCAGGGGGTTTTGATGTAATATCGTAAACTACGCGGTTGATGCCGCGCACTTCATTGACAATCCGGGTTGACATTCTCTCAAGCACGTCGGAGGGAAGCTTGGCCCAGTCTGCCGTCATGCCGTCCATGCTGGTCACGATTCGCAAAGCCGCAACATTTTCATAGGTTCTGTCGTCTCCCATGACGCCGACGCTTCGAATGGGGAGAAGAACTGCGAAAGCCTGCCACAATTCGCGCATCAATCCGGCCCGATCTATTTCTTCATGGACAATTGCATCGGCCTCTCGCAAAATGGAGAGACGCTCGCTGGTAACCGATCCAAGTATCCGCACCGCCAGCCCGGGGCCAGGAAATGGGTGCCGGTAAACAAAATGCGGATCCATTCCCAACTCCTCGCCAACCTTCCGGACTTCATCTTTGAATAGCTCGCGCAATGGCTCTACAAGCTCAAATTTGATATCCTTCGGCAAACCGCCCACATTGTGATGGGATTTAATTACAGCCGAAGGGCCGCGCACGGAAGTCGATTCGATTACATCCGGATAAAGGGTCCCTTGCACAAGGAACGGCGGATCCCCTAATTTGTGAGCCTCTCTTTCAAATACACGTATGAATTCTTCACCGATAATTTTGCGCTTCCGCTCGGGATCTTCGATGTCCTGCAGCCGCCCCAGGAATTTATCGCTCGCGTCAACTCCGATCACCTTCAGATGGAGGTGTTCAAGAAAGTTGGCAAGCACGGACTCAAACTCGTTTTTGCGCAGCAGGCCATTATCGACAAAGACGCAGGTCAGCCTGTCTCCGATCGCTTTGTGCACCAGGAGAGCCGCTACGGCGGAGTCCACGCCGCCGCTGAGTCCGCAAAGGGCCGATTTCTCGCCAACCCTTTCCCGGATAGAGCGCACCGTCGATTCGATAAATGCGGACATTGTCCATTCCCGCTTACAACCACAGGCTCGCGTCAGGAAGTTCTCGATTATTTCTTTCCCGTGATGAGTATGGATGACTTCCGGATGAAATTGCAGCCCCCAGATTTTTTTATTTTCGTTGGCTGCCGCTGCAATTATGCCGCCGGATTGAGCCAATATCTTGAATCCGGAAGGCAGCTTCGCAACGCGGTCCCCATGGCTCATCCAGGCTTGAAAACGCTCAGGCAAGCCTGCGAAAAGAGTATCGGGATGCGAAATATCCACCATGGCTTTGCCGAATTCGCGCCTATCGCCTCCCGCAACCACCTTGCCTTTCAAACGCTGCGCTATGAGTTGCAGGCCATAACAAATGCCGAGAATGGGTATTCCGGTTTCAAATAACTCCGGCGGAATGGCTGGGCTCCCCTCCCGGCATACGGAATCGGGTCCGCCGGACAGAATAATTCCCGTGGGTTTGAGGGCTTGTATCTTTTCGAGCGCGGAATAATACGGAACTATTTCAGAGTAAACAGACAGCTCCCGTACCCGGCGCCCTATGAGCTGAGTGTACTGTGAACCAAAATCCAGAATTAGAATGCTTTCGCGGTAAATGAGCTTGCTCCAGGTTAAATTAGATTGTAACTTGCAGAATTGATAAATTATCGCAGGGTTGCATCGATTTCAATCGGAAACCTGGAAATAATCTACTGCACACATATGTTAATGTACCGGACCTACATATTTTAGATTATATTCGATCAATAAGTCAGCGTAATTCAGCGTAAGCCAGCTGCGGAGACCGATGAAATATTTTTTGCTGATTTATCATGTAGTCGATGACTATGCTTCGCGCCGGGCTGCATTCAGGGAAGAGCACCTTCGCCTTGCCTGGGCGGCTCATGATCGCGGTGAACTGTTGCTGGGAGGCGCATTGGCCGACCCGGCAGACCAAGCCATTCTTGTTTTTCGTTCATTGAACCGGACCATTGTCGAGGACTTCATCCGAAATGATCCATACATTGCAAACGGGCTGGTTTCCAAATGGGAAATCAGGCTTTGGACGGTCGTGATAGAATAGAAATTATTAAGAATGTAATGGAGATATAATCCTTTGAAAAAGACTATTTGGCTAATATTTGCTATCCTTATACTTGAACTATCGGAGCCATCGTTTGCCGTTCAAAGAACCACTGCGGCTCCTGTGAAACCCAAACTTGTGGTGGCGATAGTCCTCGATCAGTTCCGCTATGATTACCTGCTCCGTTTTGAAAATGAATACAATGCAGGATTGCGCCGCCTTCTTACCAAGGGCGCAGTATTTG
>JAHFUH010000684.1 GCA_023265215.1 Acidobacteriota bacterium | reverse complement strand
ACGGCTGTCGCGGACTTCGTTTCCTCATATATCTCAGGAGGGAATAAATCAGATTGAGATGATGGCTCTACCCAATTCAGGCGGCGCAGACGGGCATGGATACAAGGCGCGCGACCGAGGGCCCCGCAGACATACACGACAGTATGTTGAGAAGCCCGACCGAGCGCAACGCAGTAGACATGCCCGGATTCGCCGCCGCAGTAGAAAATTGGTGAGAAATGCGGGTTAAAGGCTAATCGAAACCCATGTGCAATAGAGACTGGCGCATCGTCTATAAAGACGACCACCGCCGTCCAGGCTATGTCATCGAGAACGGGAAACCGCCGATAAAGCTGCAGGCGAGTAAGTCTCCCGAGTCCTCGGTAAGAACGTATTTAGAAAACAGTCCGATCTGTAATGAATTTCTCAAGAAGCGCGGCAGCTTGTAACCGTTTCCATCTTACTGCGAACATCCATGGTGATTCTCGGGTTTTGGTCTGTAGATTTGGATCGGCTCCATGTTGCAACAGGAATTCTATCCATCCTGGATCACCACGCATCATTGATTGATGCAGGACAGTCTGGCCGTATTTTGCGCGTCTATTGATATCGGCGCCACATGACAATAGCAGTTCGGCATTGTGATATGGGAATTTATAACTGAAAAACAACGGCGTCATTCGATCAGGTTGCTTTGCTTCATTTGGATCAATACCATGCTGTAAGAGCAGTTTAACCATGGCCGAATCCCCATATTCTACTCCAATATGGAGGAGCGAAAAGCCGCCCCAGGGGCTGTGCTTCTTAATAAGCCATGGCTGATGAGTTAAAAAATTCCTGACGGCATCTGTATCGCCCATTAAAGCGGCAGTTACGATGTCGATTTTTGCTCCGATTCTGATCAGATGCTCAGAAAGCTCAGAAAATTTGCGAAACAAAGCATACATGAGAGGCGTGGCGTTGCCGGGCAGCCGTGCATTAAGAAGGCTTTTATCACGCTCAATCATTCCGGTGACCGACCTAATATCTGCCTGTGCGAGTGCGTCTCTAAGCTGAAGTAGTTTAATTTCCATGGCTGACTCAGATCCTGGTGGCATTCTATATCAAAATCAAATGCTTGTGGGCGTGAAGAGGGTTCCAGCCGTGATCATGCGGGTTTGCAAATGCAGGATCAGGCTGAAGGTACATTTGCCTGAAACGGAAAGGCTGGTCAACGTCAACCCGGAAAATGTCATATGCGATGGGGACAGCTGAATCTCTCCTGGCTGGATCAATCGTCGAGGTGAGAAGGGGCGAGCAGCGGGCGGCCGCCGCTAAGAACCCGAAACGCATCAGTAAAATAAAAAGTGAGGGACTTAAAGCCAGCCTTATCGCCAGAGACCAAAGGTTCCCTCCCGCAGGGGCGGACAATAAGGCCAATAATATGCAGCACACGGCAATCGCAACTTTTTGTTTCCTCAGAAAGATCCTCCCTATGAAAAGGAGGCAAATTAGCACCATGCAAAGCCCGATGATCACCGCTTGGCCTGTCAGGAGCGAAGAAAGAAAGAATCGTGTTCCCATGACGATTGTGAAATTAAATCCGAAGGGCTCAGCCAGTTCTGGATAACCGAGCCACGATGGCAGGAGATAGTGAATCCTTGAATTCACTGAGGGAGACTAAAGAGCGTGTGTGCCTAAAAGCTTTACGAAAGCCGGATTGTCACATACTAATTCTTCCTCTTGTCATAATGCCATAGTATGATTGGTAATTATGACATACTTACCACGAGATATAACCCGAACAATACTTGCTGCGCTTCAGGCGATGCCGGTCATCGTTCTTACCGGGATGCGACAGACTGGAAAGAGCACGTTCCTGCAAAATCAGTCGGAACTGACACACCGGCGCTATGTCAGCCTGGACGATTTCGCGCAATTGGCTGCTGCAAAAGCAAACCCTGAGGATTTCATCGCCGGCGACACTCCTATCACGATCGATGAAGCTCAGCGCTGTCCCGAACTCCTCATCGCAATCAAACGCGCCGTTGACAGGAGGAGGGTGCCGGGGCAATTCATCCTGTCCGGATCAGCAAATTTTCTCCTTATGAAAAATGTGTCCGACAGCCTCGCGGGCAGAGCGGCCTATTTCAGCATGCACCCCTTTACGAGGAGGGAATTGAAGAGGCGCACTCATGAAGTTCCATTCATCAGGCGATTCTTCGAGACCAATGAGGCAAAGGAAACGGGCAACGCAGCTGCTTTTCAAATTGACGATGTCGCCCGGGGTGGAATGCCTCCAGTGTGCCTTCAGAAGGAGCCGGAGATATGGTTTAGAGGGTATGAGCAAACCTATCTGGATCGCGATATCCGGGATTTGGGCCGGATTGGAAACATTATCGCATTTCGAAACCTGCTGCACCTTGCGGCTTTTCGAACCGGCAGACTCCTCAGCCAGAGCGAACTCGCCAGGGACGCCAAGCTCAGTTCGGCAACGGTGGCGAATTATCTTTCCCTGCTCGAAGTGTCCTGCGTGTCTTATCGCGTTGCGCCCTATCTGAAAAACAAGGCAAGCAGGCTCATCAAATCGCCCAAATTCTACCTCGGCGATTCCGGTTTGGCCTGTTTTCTGGCGGAGATCACAGACCTCTCCCATCATCCTTTAAAGGGTCCGATGATTGAAACCTATGCCGCCCAAAACCTGCGCGGCATTCTGGATTCAACCTGGCCCCAGGCACAGCTCTGTTTCTGGAACATCCAGGGACGCCATGAGGTCGATTTCATAATCGAAGCCCGAAACCGCTGCATTGCCATCGAAATCAAGGCGGCAGCCCGGTGGGACAAAAACGACCTCGCGGGGCTCAACGCATTCCTGGCAGCGACTAAGGAATGCATCGCGGGCGTTCTCGCCTGTAACACGCCAGTTCCAGTCAAACTCGGCGAGAAGCTTTGGGCTATTCCACTTTCGTTGCTGTTCTCATGAATGGTGCTTCCGCGGCACCATTCCTTGTGATAAACGGCCTTCCCGCCAGTAAGGCTGTTTTGCGCTCCTGACAAGCACCACTCCTTTTCTGGCGAAGTTGGTGCCGTCATACCCCAGATCACTGGCCATGCCACGGGTAAAGCCGCCTCCATGGATCCAGAACATCACGGGCCGCTTTTCGTCAGTC
>JAHFUH010000683.1 GCA_023265215.1 Acidobacteriota bacterium | reverse complement strand
CCGGGGCTAGCAATTTCGATTGAATGAGCGCTGAAAGTGCGGCACTCAAACGAAATCGCAGCATAAAGTGCCGCGCCTTCGTCACCAACAACCTAATCCCGGCCTGACGGCTGCGCCTATTCACTGGCGGCCCTTCGCGCCTCATTCGGATCCTGAGCAATGAGGGGCCAATCCAAACCCACAGTGTTGCCTATGGGTAACAGCGAGGGCTTTGCCGGAGGATACTTACTCCGACCTATGTTGCCCAATAGTAACCTATTTCAGTTTTGCGATCTGATACTGGTACCAGATGGGCATGATGCCCTTTCTGAGTTTTTGAGCATCATCGAGGAAGTGAATGTCCGGGCGAGCTATTGTCCGTCCGCAACGTTCAAGATACTCTATTACCACCTCGCGTTGATCAATTCCCCCATATCTCAGGATCGCCACGGGCAGTTTCATTGACAGATAGGTTGGGATCTCCGTGCTGGGCGTTTCCGATGCCGCCAGTAAATGGTGCGTCGCGGATTTGATATCTCCATCAAGGCGCATAACAATCATTCCGAGAACCATATTTGCCGCATAAACCGCATTGCCGTAGTTCTTCCCATCGCCCCTGAACCGCGGCGCAAGCCGCAACGCGTCCTGGCCATATCGTCGGGCAAATTCCCAGCAACTCCTGGCGCCGCGCTCATCGCGCTGGTAATAGTCCAGCATGTCGCCCCGTATATATGCCGTCTCAGCAAATTTGGGCAGATATCTGAAGCGTTCGGATTCCGTGAAGGCGGAAACGGTTTGGTATTGAGCTTCGGAAGGCATTCCCGCCATCGCCTGAGCAATCTTTCGATCGGTTCTTGCGAATTCCTGAGCTCTCTCAATTTCAGCCAATCCGTTTTTCGCATAGTATGAGTTGGGATCGATCTGGAATGCGCGCTCGATGTATGAATGGCCCAGCTCAACCATCCCGTAATCATTGCGATGCGCCATTGCTAAATCGTATCCTGTAATTGCCAGCAGCGCAGGATCTTTGGATTGGTCCAGTTTCTTGCGAAACTCTCCTGCCAGGGGAGTTTCGGGGCCTTTTGCAAGGACCTCGCTGTATAACCTGCCAAACGACACGGCCAAGAATTTATCGGGGGCGATAGCCTGAAGGCGGATGTAGATTTGTTCTGCCAGCTGGGGATTTTCACTTTCAAAAAATCTTGCGGCGTTGTAGAGGGCAGCAGCTGAAGAGTTCTTCTGTTCCGCGACGGCAAGCCACATCTTTTCTCTTGCTCATGCGCCGCCCGGTTCCAGAAGGGCTGTACAAATGATGCAGCTTCATGCTCTGGATGGTTTTGTATGAACCACAGTTTATGCTTCCCAAACCTTTCAGCCGTTTCCTTCTCACCATATACCCTGGCAGTTTGGTAAAAACTCATCAGTTTCCTTCGTGATTCCAGATCTTCAGGATTCTTCGCAACTGCCGATTCCAGCGAGGCGACTTGCGATTCGTTCATGCTGTGACTCGCCTCCCACTGCTTCTGCTTTTCCAGCGCGGCGGCTATCGAAGGATCAGGCTTCAGTTCGCCCGTATAGAAGTCTCGTTTATGACAGGCCGCCGCCAGGAGAATCGCCGCAGCGCAACTCAGCGCCACAAGAATTGTTCGGGATTTCGAGATATTTGAAAAAGGATGCTCGCGCAAAAGCCGATCAATCCGCGCATTAAGCAGTCCTGTTCCTGCGACGCCTGCGCTGCCAAAAGACAAGAGGGCGCCGCGGCGGCGGACTGCTTCCGCCATATCAAGCAAGATCGAGGCATACTTGCGGGTTTCGCCCAGGGCACGAACGCCTGCATCATCGCATGCCTGTTCCGCAGTGAGCGCCAACTGGCGTTCCAGCCACCAGGCGAGGGGATGGAACCAGAAGAAACAGCGGTTCAGGCAGGCTATGAAATTTACAATCGTATCGGCCCTTTTCACATGCTCCGATTCGTGCGCCAACATTGCCCGAAGGTTATCCTCGGGCCATTTGTTCCATCCCTCAGGCAAAAGAATTCGTCGAGTTATCAGCCCGAACGTGATGGGCGCAGAGACCAGTCCAGACTCTAAGATCGGGATCTCCATGCCTTCGATGAAGACCGGCCGGCTGGATTGAATAATGCGTCGCATTATTCTCAAACCTGACAGGCATCGCCATAGGAGGATTACGACTCCCGACAGGTATACCAACAAGATCATTGTCGGCACATTGGGCATTTGAAACCTCGAAGGTCGCGCCGCAGAAACAACTCCTGAATGCTCTGCATTATTGGAAGCCGGCTGCGGCAAAGAGGCGTTTTCCAAACGCTCTTGGCTCATGGTCATGATTGGAGGCGCTTCGGATCGAACGGATGTTTGAAGGCCGGGAACATAAAAATGGGGCGCAATGTTGGACAGGATCGGCATCAACGGCATCGCGCACAATACAATCAGCCATGCGGTATGACGAAGCGAGCTCGATCGAACCTTTCCAAGGATCAGAGCGCCCCAAATCACCAGAGCGCCGGCGCCAATGCGAATAGAACACGACAATAGGATTTCGAGAAAGGAGGTCATTTTAGTCCTTCACCTTCTTGGCCAACCGGCGGAGCTCTTCGGCCGAGAGCACTTTCGCATCCACCATCCCGGCGACGAATTGTTCTGCGGATCCAGACCAGAATCGTTCTATGAGCTGTCGCACAGTATTTACCGCATGACTTGTCGTCGGCGCCGTGGCTCTATATACAAAAGTTTTTCCATCCAGACGATGATCCAAACAACCCTGTTGTTCCAACCTGCGAAGCAGGGTGCGGACGCTGGAATCTTTTAAAGGATGTTTAGGCAAAAGACCCTCGCGCACCTGCTCGGCAGTGACTTCCTTTTTTCGCCAAATAAAATCCAGGATCTTCTGCTGCAATTCTGTAAGCGGTCGTTGTGATCTGTTACGCTGTGTCATGTTACATAGCGTAACAGATAAATAAATGATGTCAATGCATTTTTGGGTATGCGCTGTAATATGGGGACTTAACGCTGATGACCAGGTCCGAACGGCTCGGCATCAGGACATCGCATGGGTTTTAATGTAGACGCGGCGTCTCGCCGCGTGCGCTTTGGAAATCCGATCAAATTGTCGATATCTGTTCAGAACAAAG
>JAHFUH010000165.1 GCA_023265215.1 Acidobacteriota bacterium | reverse complement strand
TTTTTAAATCGCCCCTGCTCCAACTCACGAACAACCTGCAGCTTGAACGCCTCACTGTACCTCACTACAACCTTCTGCTCCACTTGGTCCTCCGTTCCAAGTGTCAATCTATTTCAGGACGCGAATTTATCAAATTTCATTTATCAATGGTCATTTTGGGGATCAAACTGAAGAGTCGGTACTGTTTGCAAATGACTATCAGCCATTAAAATAATGACATGTATTGATACTTTGGCGCCTGTGCGGTATCCAATGAACATGAACACGACGGTATTCAAACTGATGTTCGCTCTGTATCTTTTCGGCGCCTTGCCGGCTGCGGGCATCGGAGCGCAGGAAGAAGAAAGCTCTTACGATTCAAAATTTTTCGTTCAACTGCGCGGCATTTTCGGCAAATTCCGCAATTCGGATCTCCAGAAAGTATTTCAGGAAGCACAGCCGATCCAGTGCGCGGAACTCATCGCGCGCAAAGGCGAATGGCGGCCGGTTGCATTTTTCAATGAAGACCGCAGCCTGGGCGACTGGTCCCGGGAAAGCCTGGAGGAAGTAAAATCGGGAATGACGGTGTATACATTCAAAGGAATCTGCAGCGGTGACAATGGAACCATCAAGGTCCGGTCGGAATTTCCGACCGCTTCCGGGATCGAGGCTTACAGTGAGCGGAGGATAGAATTGGATCAGGTTGATATTGCTGTGAACGACCCGGTAAATGCAGTCGTCAATCCCAAGACCATGGCTTACACTTTTGATTTGCCTTACCTGTTTCGAGACAACCGCAGTTCAAGGCAAATCTACACCTTTAATCCGCCAAATCCGGATTCCACTTACGCAACAGACGTGAAAAGCCACTGGGAGTGTAAGGCTGTTTTCTCGAAAGATGTGACCTATCGATTTTTGATCTGCCGTGTATCGACCGCCCCCCAACGAATCGAACGAAACCAGACTTGGGAGAATTCATTCGGGTCTTCCGCTTTCTTTATTTTATCGGACGGGATGGAAGCTCAAACCAGCGTGAATATGACATTTGGTAACGCCACCGGCGCTGGAGGGAAAGCGGAAGAAGCAGAGCCCAAGCCTTCTTCACCCGCGCGTCCCGCGCTGAAAAGAAACGGGAAATAGCAAATAGGGGACGCCACCCTATTTTCGCTTCACAAATCTAGCCATGCTCAATTGGGAGGGTGAAAATAGGGTAGCGTCCCCTATTTCGTTTCGCTTCCAATCGCCGGTCCATTTGTGCAAAATGCGGTGGGAGGGAGGTTCGATGCAAGAGCAGGTTGTAAGCGCTCTCCAAAAAGGGGCGATTGTAGTCACAGCAACCCGGCGCCTGGCTCGCTCTCTCCGGCAGGAATATAACGCAATCCAGCAGACGCGCGGTTTAAAAGCGTGGCAGTCGCCTGCAATCCTGACCTGGTCCGGCTGGATAAGCGAACTGTGGCAGGAGTCCCTATATTCCAGTGAAAAACCGCGAACGTTGCTGCGCGAATGGCAGGAATTGCTCCTTTGGGAGCGCGTGATCCGAGATTCGCCTGAATCAAGTGAATTGCTCCAGATCCACGCAACAGCTTCAGCAGCGCAGGAAGCGTGGCTTCTCGCGAGCAGCTGGCGGTTGGATCTCTCGCAAATTGAGAGCCTGGGGAATGAAGATGCAAGGGCTTTTGTTTCCTGGGCCAAACGCTTCCGTGAAATCTGCAATGCCGGCGGATGGATCGAGTGGGCCGGTATCGCCGATGCGCTCATAAGCGTCATCCCACGTTTCACGATGCCGCCCGAAATACTGCTGGCCGGCTTTGACGAATTCACGCCCCAGCAGCAGAGCTTTTTGAAAGCATTCTCCGGCACCGGATGCAATGTCACGAACCTCCATCCAGCCGCATCGGCAGGCAACAGGAGCGCCGCTCGCGTTCCGTTCCCCAATCCCGAACAGGAAATAGAGGCAGCTGCGCGCTGGGTGCGAGCGCTGCTCGAAAGTGGAGAGGAGGGAACGATCGGCGTTGTTATAGCCGGCCTTGCTTCGCGACGTAATGTGGTGGAGCGCGTCTTCCGCAGTTGCCTGGAGCCGGGTGCGCAGTTGCCAGGAGGGCGCAAGTCCTCACATTTGATCAACATTTCCGCCGGAAACACCCTCTCCTCGTATCCCATGATCCGAAGTGCGCTGATCATCCTGAACCTGGTGACTGGCGAAAACGAGTGGAACAAAGTCAGCAGCCTTATCCGAAGCCCGTTCTTGTGCGGAGCCGATAGTGAATTCACAAACCGCGCCTTGCTGGACGCTCGCATGCGACGGGATTGCGGCAGCAGGATTTCAATTTTCCATGTGCGCCGATTGTGCCGGGAGCATGCCACGCATTGCCCGCTGCTGGACCGGGCGCTTGGAGAATGGCTGGCTGTATGCGGTCAGGCGCCATCCATCCAGATGGCCGGTCAGTGGAGCCACGCATTCTCCAGAATGCTGGAGGCGTTCGGCTGGCCGGGCGAGCGCCCGTTGAGCAGCTCCGAATTTCAAACAATGCAGGCGTGGACCAGCCTCTTGTCGGACTTCGCCTCCACAGATTTGACGGGCCTTCCAATGACGTCCGGTGACTCGGTATCGCTGATCCGGCGGATTGCCGGCCAAGTCATGTTTCAGCCGGAGACCGAACAGGCGTCCATTCAGATTCTTGGTGCGCTCGAAGCTACGGGATTTTTTTTCGATCATCTGTGGATTGCGGGATTGCACGATGAAGCCTGGCCGGCGCAAGCAAACCCGAACCCTTTCCTGCCGATTCGCCTGCAACGGGAAAAAAAAGTCCCTCGCTGCTCGCCGGAACGCGAGTTGGAATTCGCAACTCTAATAACAAAGCGCCTGCTCGCCGCCGGTTCGGACGTGATAGTGAGCTATCCCGAGCGAGAAGAGGATCGAGAGCTTGCTCCAAGCCCACTTATCGCCTCCATTCCACAAGCCACGCGACAAGATCTCAAGAATAGCCCCTCAATCGCGAAAATAATCTTTAAATCGCGATCCATTGAAATACTTACGGATGAAAAAGGCCCGCCGCTGGAAGAATCTTCCCGGCAACGCGGCGGAACGAAAGTCTTTCAGTATCAGTCCGGATGCCCGCTCCGCGCCTTTGTCGAGCTTCGATTGGGGGCGGAACCGCTGGAGTTCCCGGCCGCCGGGCTGGATCCCAGGCAGCGCGGGATCCTGGTTCATTCCTCACTGGAAGAAATATGGAAGCAGCTGCGAACACACGCAGCCCTGTGTTCCACCGCGGATCTCCCTGGTTTGATTCAGCGAGCCGTCGACGCAGCATTAGTCCGCTTCGAGCGGGAAAGAGGTTCTGCAATTTCCGCGCGCTTCGCTGAACTGGAAAAGGAAAGGCTGCGCCAGTTGATTGCTGAATGGCTCGAGGTTGAAAAACACCGGGAGCCTTTTGAAGTGGTACAACCTGAAGGTGAGCGCTTTGCAGAAGTGAGCGGAATACGCTGCAAGGTCAAGATCGATCGAATTGACCGGCTCACAGACGGACGGGAAGTTATTATTGATTACAAAACGGGCGAACCAAATCTGCAGTTCTGGGACACGGACCGTCCGGACGAGCCGCAATTGCCGCTTTACAGCACCATTCACGAAAAGCCTTTGGCTGGAGTCCTGTTCGCCCAAATAAAAACCGGAAAATTGAAGTTTCTCGGGCTCGTAGACAAAGACGTTGAAATGCCGGGAGGAGTTCACGTGGATCTTCCGGCTCAGATCAAAGCGTGGCGAGCTGTTCTCGAAAAGCTGGGCTCGGATTTCCGGGCAGGGAATGCCGAGGCAGATCCCAAGAATCCGGGCAAACAGTGCCGATATTGCCCTTTGGCTATCCTGTGCCGCATTGCTGAAACAGAAACTGCGTTGGATGATGAGGAGGCCAGATAATGCAGATTCCCGACAGCGAGCAGAGGGCACGAGTTCTCAACCCGGAAAAATCTTTTATCGTACAGTCTCCCGCGGGCTCGGGGAAAACAGAGCTGCTAATCCAGCGGTATTTGACGCTCTTGGGCAACGGCAACCAGCCGGAGTCCGTCTTGGCCATCACGTTCACACGCAAAGCCGCCGGTGAAATGCGCCGCCGCATAATGAGCGCCCTTCTGAATTCCGCCGGTCACGCTCCCGAAGAAAAGCATGAGGATTTGACATGGAACCTGGCCCGCAAAGTCCGGGAAAGAAGCGAAATCCTCGGATGGCGCCTGTTGGACAATCCCGGGAGGCTTCGAATCCAAACCATCGATTCGCTCTGCGCCTCGATAACAAGGCAGATGCCGTGGCTTTCAAGACTGGGTGGCCCGCCGAATATCGTAGAAGACGGAAGCGACATGTATGCCGAAGCTGCGCGCTCGACGATAGAGCTGATCGAGGAAGACGAATGGTCCGCCGAAGTGCGCACCCTTCTTGTCCACATCGACAATAATTTCCAGTCGTTAGAAAATTTGATCGCCGGAATGCTGTCGAGACGGGATCAATGGCTTCGCCACGTCGCATCGGCGGAAGATCCGGCGCGCAGCCGGGAGGCGCTCGAACTTGCTCTGCGCAACGTGATTGAGGATGCCGTTTGCAGGGTGCAGGAAGCAATTCCAATAGAAGCTTCCGCAGAAATTGCCGCGATATGTTCGATGGCGGGCTTGAACTTAAAGGCTGAAGGGCGCGAGGGGCCGGCGGAAGCATGCATTGATCTGGCACAGCTCCCGGACTCGGACAGTCTCGACGCGTGGTTGGGAATTGCCGACACGCTGCTCACGAAAGACGGGGAATGGCGGAAAAGACTGACGGTCGCCAACGGCTTTCCTTCTTCAGAAAAAGTATTGAAGCACCGCTGCAATCAATTGATTTACGGCTTTCATGAAAAAGGTATCTCCCCTTGCGCTCTCGACGAACTCCGGCACCTTCCGGCCGAACGTTTCCCTGAAGCGCAATGGAGAGTCCTGTCGACCCTAGTCAGGCTTTTACCAGTTGCGGCGGACAAACTGAAACGCATTTTTCGCGAGCGAGGCGTGGCCGATTATGTCGAAGTTGCAATAGCCGCGCGCCGCGCGCTGGGCGATTCAGAAAATCCCACAAATCTCGCGCTCAGCCTCGACTGCCAGATTCAGCATCTATTGATCGATGAATTCCAGGATACGTCCGTCAGCCAGTACTCCCTCCTGGAAGCCCTGACGGCGGGATGGACACCTGGAGACGGGAGAACCATTTTCGCCGTTGGCGATCCCATGCAGTCCATATACCGGTTCCGTGAAGCGGAGGTAGGCCTCTTCCTGAAAACATGTCGTGAGGGCATCGGCAAAATGCCTTTGGAGCCGATCCGGCTTTCCGCAAATTTTCGATCGGAAAAGAAAATTGTCGATTGGGCAAACGAATCATTTCCCGGCATTCTACCCTCGGAGGAAGACATCACGACAGGCGCGATATCGTTTCGCCCTTCCGATCCAATCCACCCAATGGTTCTTGATCCGGCAGTCGCAATCCACCCGTTCATCGGCCGCGATGATGCTGCGGAGGCAGCTAAGGTTTTGGAGATCATCCGATCGGCTCAAGCTCTCAAGCAGGGGATAATCGCAATCCTTGTCCGCGCCCGAAGTCATTTGACCCGTATTCTGCCATTGTTGCGGGCGGCGAAGATTAAATTCCGAGCGGTGGAAATCGATTCTCTCGCCGAGGTCCCGGCAATCCTGGATCTTATCGCCCTCACCAGATCGCTGATTCATCCCGCTGATCGCATTGCATGGCTCGCGCTATTGCGGGCGCCTTGGTGCGGCATGACTCTGGAGGAACTGTACGTCCTCGCGGGCGGCGATCTCAGATCCGCAATGTGGGATCTCATGAGAGAGGAATCCCGCATAAAACAGCTCAATCCCGAAGGGCGCAAGAGACTGGCTCGGGTTTGCTCGGTGCTGGAATCCGCACTCGCGGAAAGGCCCGCCTCGCTGCGTTCCTGGGTGGAGGGCGTGTGGCTCGCGCTCGGAGGCCCGGCCTGCGCGCGAAACGAAACTGAAGTGGAAAATGCCAAGGTATTTTTCGACCTTCTCGATGAAATGGATGAGGACGGCATTTTGGATGTGGCTGCATTTGAACAGCGCATCCAGGATCTTTATGCCAACCCCGATTCGGATGATAATTCTCTACAGGTAATGTCGATTCACAAGGCAAAGGGATTGGAATTTGATGTCGTCATTGTACCCGGACTGGGCCACGAACCACGCAAAGATGAAACGCGTCTCATGCTTTGGCTGGAACGCCCAAGGATCGGAGGCAAATCCGATCTTCTGCTTGCTCCGATTCATGCTACGGGCGCGGATAATGATCAAACCTATAATTATCTTAAGCGCATTGACGGTATAAAATCGGAGCACGAATCGGGCCGTCTGCTTTATGTCGCGGCCACAAGGGCGAAATCGGCGCTGCACCTTCTGGGACACACGGATTACAGCCTTAAGGAAAATGCTCTTGTTCTGAAAAATCCTGCAGCAGGCTCGCTCCTGCAGCGCATGTGGGAGATTGCGGCGCCAGTTTTTGACAAAGCGTTAAAAAACCTTCCGCCTGCGTCCGAGAATGGCATTCCCAATGCCAAGCGGGAGCCTCGAAAAATCAGGCGCCTCTCGCTTGAATGGAAATTGCCCCCATTGCCGGAATCCGTTTCCTCATCCAATAAAACAGCCCCAGGCGAAACCGAGGGAAGCGAAGTGAGCTTCCACTGGGTGGGTGACACGCTGCGCCACATAGGTACTATCGTTCACCAGATGCTGAGGCGTATTGCAGAAGACGGGATTCTCCTCTGGAATGCGAGCCGGATCCGGCAGCGCCGGCCGGCTTATTTATCGGCGCTGGCGTCGCTCGGCGTACCTGCAGCTGAATTGAATGAGGCGGTTGACCGGGTCGAAGCTGCGCTCATCCAGGCGGTATCGGACGATCGCGGGAAGTGGCTTCTTGGAGCCCATCGCAACGCTGCCTGTGAATATTCTCTTAACGGAATCCTGGAAGATCAAATTGTAAGTGCGCGAGTCGACCGCACCTTCATCGATGACCAGGGCACGCGATGGGTTATTGATTATAAATCCAGCTCGCACAAGGGCTCCGCCGTTGAAGACTTTCTGGACAATGAGCGGGAACGCTATCGCGAACAACTGACCCGGTATCGTTCTCTGTTTGGATTGCTGGAGGATAGGCCTGTTCGAACAGCCCTGTATTTTCCGCTGTTGAACGCCTGGCGGGAGATTGAGTAAAGCAACTCCAGGACTCGAAGGCCAAGAGCTCGAATCCGGATTTTCGGGATGAAGTGTTCAAGAATCGAGCATGCCGGCAACCTCCTGGATACTCAAGCAGATTCAAAGCTGGACGCGGAATACGAGCTCTGCAGCAGCACAAACACCTAATGCACTTCCGGATATAGCATCAACACCTTACCGTCGCCGTGAAGCAAGCCTGTGAATCCTGCTTCGTAAAGCATTTTTCTGCAATCATCGATGGCAGTCCCGCGGTGGCCCGATGTATCGGCAGCTGTATCCCGAGGATTGGCCCCGGTTTCTGCGTAGACGGCATTTGCACCGGCACAAAGGCCCAGAAGATTCGGTTCGTGCACAGCAATGCTTTTCGTTTCCTCGCAGCCAAGAGATGCCAAAGCAACGACCGCAGCAATTTGCGTCAGCCGACGTTCTGTTATCTGGCCGCGCGGCGCCAGCGGTGTCCCCGGCACGTAAACGCGCCGCATGGCGGCATGCTGGGCACAGCCGTGATCAATTCCAATAAATATCTGGTCGGCCAATTCCTCCGGCGTATGTTCCGGTCCAATGGGCTCGCAGCAGTAATAAAGATCCATTCCCGCTTTCGTGATGATATCGAGTGTTCGCTTGCGTTGAGCTGGCTGCAGTCCCGTGTCTGCGCCTTCGCGAAGGCGGCATACATGGTAGGCTCCGTTGACGCCTGCCGAGCGAAGCTCATTTCCCTGGGCACCGTCAAGGTCTCCCGTATTGACCACAATCTGCGTCTGGCCGGGGATAGTCCCGCTCACAGCGGACGCGATGGCAAGGAGCCGCTGAAAATCGAAACCGTGCATTGTCATCAGGAACAGCGCGTAAAGGTCGCCCTGCCTGGAAAACGCAAGAGCCCGTTCGAGAATTTGATCCAGACTCAATTCGCTGCTCTCGAATAATGCATGCCCGTCGCCAAAGGCACAGAAGGCGCATCGACCCAGGCATGGCCTGGTTTCAATTCCGATCTGGCCGAGCACAATGGCGTTGTTATTGAAGCGACGACGCGCAATGTGGTCGGCTGCAGCCATCAGAACGCCAGATTCCATGGATTGTTCCTGAAATGAAAGCAACCGACAGCATTCCTGTTTGCCTGGAGGGACGCCGTCATCAGCCTTCGCCAGAATTTCCAGCAGTGATGAATCAATCTTCATGGGGATCGCTCCTCCGCGCCGTTTGCCCTAAGGGCCTGTCAATGAATAATGGTCGGCACTTCGCCGGCCGTCTTCTCCGTAATGGAAAAATCAGTCTCAGATGTGAAGAAAATGGGTTCCGCTTCTGAGAAAAGTGTCCGGGTTCCACAGACCGCGGTCTCGACGAGGAAGACCATCGCTTGCGTCATCGAGACCATGGTCTCGAAAGAGGGGAAAATGCTCTCCGGCACCTCGACCAGGGTTTCCGCCGTTGAGAAGATTGTCTCGATGATGGAGAGCATCTTCTTCGTCGACGAAATGATCATTTCCGTCGCAAATACCATGGTTGAGGGGATAAATACCATGGTAAATGGGACAACGACCATGGTCAAAGAAACAAAGACCTTGGTAGCAACGACAAACACCATGGTCGAAGCGACAAACACCACGGTAAAAGCGGCAAATACCATGGTAAAAACGACGAATGCCATGGTCGGAACGACAAATACCATGGTAAAAATCGACCGTTGCTGGAAGCTTTGTTTTTTCAATAACTTGATCAGCGTCTCCGACCATGATATTTGAGGCATTTACCATGGTATTTGAGACGGGGACCATGGGGTGGGAAATGAATACCATGGTAACAAAGCCTGAGACCATTCTGTTGGCGACCGGGAAAATGGTCTCCCTGATCAAGAAGATAGTGTGCGTCGCAAATACCATGGTATTCCTAATCGGGACCATGGTGTGCGTGAAGAACACCATGGTCCCGACGTCGGATACCACGGTCCCGGCTGCAAAGAAAATGGTGTCGGCCGCACCGACCATGGTATTCGAGGTTTTGTCCATAGTATTTATGATCGTTGAGCAGAGCTTCGCCAATCCGAAGCTGTTTTTTGGGGAGCTTAGGGCATGCGCAAGACTTACTTGGCATTTTGCTGCCGGCCCCCAGGCCCGCTGGCTAGAGGCTC
>JAHFUH010000682.1 GCA_023265215.1 Acidobacteriota bacterium | reverse complement strand
TGGAGTTGAAGAATCGATAGAATTCAAGGGTGTCTCCTTCGATTATTGTGACCAAAATGGAGAAACGCACGTCCTGAGGGACATTAATTTAAAGGTCGGCAAAAATAGGATGATTGCAATTGTGGGGAGTAGCGGGGCGGGAAAGACTACCCTGGCAGGGCTGCTTCCCCGTTTTTACGATCCGACATCGGGCTCCGTTCTGATTGATGGAACGGATATCCGTGAGTTCACTCAGAAATCTCTCCGGAAACAGATCGCCATCGTTACTCAGGACACATTTCTTTTCAACGACACCGTTCAAAATAACATTGCATACGGGAATGTGGATGCGACGGAGGAGATGATACTGGGAGCCTCCCGGGCGGCACTGGCGGATGATTTCATAAACCGCTTCCCCATGAAATACGGCACGCTGATCGGCGAAAGAGGACAAAGGCTGTCCGGAGGCGAGAGACAGCGGATCGCAATTGCCCGGGCTTTGTTGAAGGATGCCCCAATATTGATCCTGGATGAAGCGACTTCTTCGCTGGATTCAGAGTCGGAAAAGCTCGTTCAGCGGGCCCTTGCCAATCTCATGCGCGACCGCACTACTTTTGTTATTGCCCACCGGCTGTCCACGATTCGGAGTGCCGATAAAATAATCGTGCTCGATCGCGGCAGGATTGTGGAATCGGGTGATCACGAGAGTTTAATGAATCACGACGGGTACTACCGCAGGTTCTTCCGCATTCAAACCGAAGACGTGCTGGCCGAATCCACAAATTAACATTATTTCATCACGCCCATTATTCAATACCGTCCCCGAATGCGTGTGCTTGAATGGTGACTCATGTTGATGTATTGTAAAGGCATATTATCGAGGTGTCTTTATGGGGCGTTTCACTACGACATTAGACGACCAACTGCTGGACGAGGCACAGCGCGTTATGTCCACACGTACCAAGCGCGAGACAATCGAGGTTGCGCTGCGGGAAGTGATCCGGCGGGAAAAAATCCGCAAGGCACTGGAGCATAAGGGAAAGCTTCACCTCGGTTTTTCACGTGAGCAACTCCTGGATAGGCGGGAAAAGTCATGAAGCTTATTGACAGCTCATGCTGGGTCGACTATTACCATCCCGACGGCGATTCGCGGATCCAGACGGCCGTGGCAGAGGCGTTCGAGTCGGACGAGGCAGCGATTTGCGGCGTGATCCGCATCGAAATTCTCGGCTACATCGCACGGCAGGCGGAATACGACGCTGCGTCTGAGGATTTCTCTGGGATGCACAATCTGCCGATTACCAATAGTGAATTCGATACGGCAGTGGCAATCGGACGGGCTCTGCGGGCCAAAGGTGCCAGCGTGCCAGCGACCGACCTGCTGATAGCTGCCGCCGCGATAAATAACAATGCCGTTCTGCTCCATTGTGACAGACATTTCCTGATGATCGCCAAATATTCGGCTCTTAAGCAGAAAGCCTTTTTAAAATAGGGTGACAAACTGCGCAATTCCGAATTCTAATAAGCGCAGTCAAAGACATATAAAATTGGAAATGGAGGCATCTTATCGCTGAGCAGAGCTTTAAAAAACGGATCCTCAGGAATGTTTTGCTTTTGCTGATCTATTTTGAAAATATACTGCTCTAATTGGAATACATTTAAATGATGTTCACAGAGCATGGATATCCATCATTTTAGGGAGGGAATTCGAATGAAGAAAAACATGGTGATTGTTCTGGCACTACTCGCTTCATTTGCCTGCGCGACGATGGCTTTAGCCGAAATGAAGGAAGGCTTTTGGGACATAAAGACCACGATGGAAATGCCGGGAATGCCGATTAAGATGCCTGCTACCACCACGCGGACATGCATCCGCAAGGATGACATGATTCCAAAACCGTCCGCTCAGAAGGGACAGGAGCAAGAATGCAAAGTTAAAGAACAGAAGATTACGGGCGACACTATCACATACGCTATGGAGTGTACGGGGAAGGGCGGCATGACAACTGAAATCGCCGGCGAAATGACATACAAAGGGGATGCAATGGAAGGCACCTCCACGATGAAAGTCAAAGGCCCTACACCCATGGAGATGTCAACCAAAGTGAGCGGCAAGTACATTGGTCCGTGCACTAAATAGAACCAGAAACGCGCATCCGCCGGCGGGAATAATGCCATAGTCACTCTTGTCCAATACCGCGTTTGAACAAAAATACGATATTGGATTGTACATGATTAAGGAATGTTCTACGTATGGCCGCGCCTCCTTGTTAAGTGGTTTTAGGCGAAATCAATCCTGACAAGCTGAACTTGACCTTGCACATGTCATTTGCTAATCGGTTATTATCCCATGTCGTACAATTCGCAATAGGGTAAACTGCCGCCTATGGCGGTGCGAAAAGGCTTTGTCGTTACAGCGCGCGTCCACAGAGGGACGCGGTGAAAATAGCCCGGCACTTCAGTACCGGGAATCAGACAAGAAGAACGAGATTAGTCCCGTTAGAAGACGATTGAAGCCTTTAAGAGTCGACGTCTCAGCCGTCCCTACGGGACTTGCCTTTGGATGCATCCAGAATCCCGGCACTGAAGTGCCGGGCTATTTTCATTGCGTCCCCACGGGACGCAATGGTCGATTACTTCACAACCTCCTCGGAATCAAAACGTCCGCACCGGATATCCGCGAATTTTTCAAAGCTTTCAATCCACGTCTGAACGCGTTCCTTTCCATACGTTTTCTGGAACGCGCCAACGATTTCTTTTACCGGAATATCCTGGTAGCTTCCATAAAATTCGACATATTCCATGAATTTCTGTTTATCGGTGCTATAGGGCTGAAACAATGAATCTTCGCGCCCGTTGAATTCGAGTGGCTCCACGCCATGTCGCTTGCAGAGTTCGCTGTTGAACGCAGGGGTTGATTTGACCCATTTCCCTTCCAGAAAGAATTCGGTGAATGCGTGGAAAACAAACAGATCCGATCCCAAAAAATCCAACAATTGCCGGGTGGCAAGATGATTTCGTACTGCGGCAAAACCGACGCGCGAGGGAATCCCGCTTGCCCTCGCCGCCGCGCAAAGAAGCGAAGCCTTAGGGATGCAGAATCCCCGGCGGCTTTTTAATACATTACTGGCTCGGTAGTGTTCGGGCAGATAAAAAGGATA
>JAHFUH010000164.1 GCA_023265215.1 Acidobacteriota bacterium | reverse complement strand
ATACTGTCGTGTATGTCTGCGGGGCCCTCGGTCGCGCGCCTTGTATCCATGCCCGTCTGCGCCGCCTCGCTACGAAAACTGGTGAGAAATGCGGGCTAGAGCTTCTCCTGGACGCTGCGGATTTTGTCTTCTATGCTCTGCTCGCGATCAACCCTGGTGCCGAGCCGGATCGTGGTGCTGATTCGCGGAACGCCCATATTATGAAGTGATTGGTGGCAATCTTTTATCGCCTGCATAACGACGTCCCATTCGCCTTCAATATTAGTGCCGTATCCGTGGAGTTGCGTCTTTAGTCCTGCTTTCTGCAGAATTTTCTCGCATTCGGCTATGTAGGATCCAAGACTTACTCCAACACCGACAGGAATCACGCAAAGATCGGCAATAACCTTCATACCTTCCCCTATATTGGGAAATTATCCCAAATCGAGCAGTATGTTTCCATTCGTCAATCGTAAATCGTCAATCGTAAATGTCTTATTCGGTTCTTGAGGGGCGGCGCTGCATATCGATGTCTTTCAGTTTCTGCAGTTCTTCACTGAGACGTTTGACCTTGTCGTCCAGATCCTTCACTTCCAATTTCAGCTTTTCGATTTGCTCCTGGAGGTTAAGGATAAACTGCGCCGGGCTTTTGTACTGGCTCCTGGGAAATTGGGATATCAGTCTTTTGAAAGCGGCTTCCGCACGGCTTGAATCCGAGGTCAGCGCTCGGGCAAGTCCCAGGTAATACAATGCCTTGTCCCGGTCTCTTGCCTTCGGATCTTCACCCAAAAACGCTTCGTAGGACTTGGCGGCCTCGACATATTTGCCGGCCTGAAAATTCATTTCCGCCAAAACGAAATTGCTTGTCTTTGTTGCTTTCGGCGCGGGCGTCAGATCGAGAGGCGCAGGTTGTGAAATAGTAACAGCCGGAGGCGTTATCGCAGGAGGCGCAGGCTCAATCTTTGCGGGTTCGGGATTAGCCGGCACTGGTGCCGGCACCGCAACTTTCCGCTGGTGACAGCTCCACGACGCAAGCAAAGCAAACGCAAAAATTAAACTACGGATTACAGAGAATCGACTATTAATTGAAGCCAGCCTTTCGTTCAAATAGCAATATTTTGACCGCTTCGCGCGATAAATGCCAGAACAAACAGAGATCCGCGTTATTCCGCATCCCTAAATCGGGAGGGATGCGCGCGGTATTGCTTCCGCCCCTTCCCGTCCGGGGCGCAGGAGCACATTGAACCGGCTGCCACCGCCGGGATTGTCCTCCGCCCATATCGCGCCGCGGTGAGCCTGCACTATCGTGCGGCAAATCGCCAATCCCAGGCCGACACCCTGCCCGACCACTTTTTTCCCGCGCTTGATCTGGTGGAATTTTTCGAAGATCTTCTCCTTGTCGGAATCAGGGATGCCGGGACCGGCGTCCGTAATGGTAACCAACCCGAAAGGCTTTCCATCTTCGGCTCTGGCGATCAGCCGTCGCCAGCTATCCGGCACATTTCCCGGAATTCCCTCCACCGCTTCCACCTTTACCTGGACAATTCCTCCCTTCGAGGAAAACTTCACGGCATTGCCGACCAGATTTAACAGAACCTGAACAATGCGATCACTGTCGCATTCAACCGGCAATGGCGCATCAGGAAAGGCTGCTTCGATACTGATTTTCCTTTCCTGAGCCTGAAGGTCGAATTCAGCCATAGCATTTCGCACCAGCGGAATCAGATCGCGGCTCTTCAGCTCGTACTCCATCACGCCGGCTTCTGTTTTGGAAAGATCGAGAAGATTGCTGATCATCGATGTGAGCCGCAATCCGCTCTGCAGATTGAGCTGCAGCATACGTTTCTGCTTTTCGGTCAAGGGACCGGGGATCTCATCGAGCAGGAGATGTATGGTCTCCTGCATTGAGGCGAGAGGCGCCTTCAATTCGTGGGAAACATGGGAAACAAAGTCTTTCTTGAGCTCATCCAGTTCGTTCAGCCGTTGAGTCATGGTATTGAAGTCTTTGGCAAGCTGGGAAAACTCATCATTGCGCGAAGTATCCAAACGATAAAAGAACTTCCCTTCGGCAATGGCGCGAGTTCCTTCGGTAAGGTTTGCCAGCGGCTTCGAAATGGAACGGTAAATAAGGAAGGAGACAAGAATGCTGACCGCAAGTGCGAACAGAGTCACCGAATAAAGGACCAGCGCCGCGGTTTCTCCGGCCGCCTCGGAACGGATAATTATCTCAGACATGGAATGGAGGCTGGCGTCGTAAACCGCCCGTGTCTGCACCCTCAGGTAATCCAACTCTTCCTTCAGACTGACGGCCAACTCTTCGCTGCGCAATCCGTTCTTCAGCAATTCCAGCTTGGCGGTGAGAGATTCCCAGGATTTAACAAGACGTTTGACCGAATCCTGCTCTTCCCCGGGAGTCGCACTGCTTTCCAGGTCCCTCAGGTCGGCATCATAATCTTTTTGTGAAGGCTCGAGCTGTTTCAGGTATTCGGGATCCAGGAAAGATTTGAGGGCATATTCTTCAACCAGGTCTCGATCCCTCATTGCATTCAACGAAGTCTCGGCGTTCTGGAAATTGATATCCTTGAGCGCTTTGTTGACGCGCTGCATGTTGTTGATCGTGATTACCTGGTAGAGCACCAGCGCCGCCAGGATGGCGATAAACAGCCCGTAACCCGAAATAATTCTGGTCGTTATCTTCATACAAGTAGTTTCGCAAATCCCAGCGCTGAAAGCGCGGCGCAGCAGAGCCCAGGGTGAAGGAGCACGCGGTAGCGTGCGCCGAAACCCTGGGTACAGAAGGGAATGTGAAGGGAGCCCTGTAAGGGCGGCACAGTCGGATTGTGTCGCCCTTGCAGGGCTTTTTTTCTTCCGCATCCTAACCCAGGGCTTCGGCCGCTTTGCAGCCTTCGCCCTGGGCTTTGCTGCGCCGCGCCTGCGGCGCTGTACAATCGGGCACTTGTTTCTTTCATATAAAATGCGTGCAAGAAGCCGAAATCAACTAATGCCGTACGCTTTGAGCTTGTTTCGGATGGTCTTCACGTCCAGACCCAACTGGCGCGCCGCCTCCGCTTTATTGTTGTTGGTCAGCCGCAGAGTGCTGAGTATCAATTCCTTTTCAGCTTCCGCGGCAGTCACTCCCTGTGGCGAGAGAGTCCTGGCTCCTTTTTCGGGCGCAGGCGAGTTCCGAAGGTACGGAGGCAAATGCGAAGGTTCAATCCATGCACCTTTAGCGAGGATAGCGGCTCTCTCCAGAATGTTTCTCAATTCCCGAACGTTGCCGGGCCAGGAGTAAGCTTTCAAAATTTCCATGGTTTCGTTTTTACAGGATTCGACATGGGATTTGTGTTTCTGATTAAACTCCCGGATAAACGACTGAGCCAGCAAGGGAATGTCCGCATTCCGCTCGCGCAGCGGCGGCAGCGCCACGGTGAAAACATTAAGCCGATAAAAGAGGTCCTCTCGCAGTTTGCCTGCTTCAACGGCCTCCCGCGGTTCCCGATTGGTCGCGGCAAGAACGCGCACGTCCACGATAAATTCCTGGTTCCCTCCCACTCGCCGCACGCTTCTGTTTTCCAGGACTCTTAAAAGCTTGGGCTGGAGAGCAATCGGCATCTCCGCGATTTCGTCCAGAAGAAACGTCCCGCGGTTCGCGCGCTCAAAGCAGCCGGTCTGCATGGCGGTCGCGCCGGTAAAAGCGCCTTTTTCATGCCCGAACATCTCGCTTTCCATCAGGTTTTCAGGGATTGCAGCGGCGTTGATCGCAACAAAGGGCCCTTTGGAGCGCAGGCTGAGGTTGTGAATTGTGCGGGCGGCCAGCTCTTTGCCGGTTCCGCTCTCTCCGGTTATGATCACGGAGGCGTCGCTGGCGCTGATGCTGGAAATCAAATCGTAGATTTCGCGCATCGGCTTGCTGGTCCCGATAAAATCTCCGAAACCTGCCCCGCGATCAAGCTGAGTCCTGATCTTTCTGGATTCGCGGCGCAGCTCGATTTCCTGCTCAACATCCTTAAGGGTTTCTCTCAGCTTGGTGTAGTCGATGGGCTTGGTGACATAATCCTGGGCACCCTGTTTCATCGCATCCACAGCCAGATCGATGCTGGCTTGAGCCGTCATAAGAATAATCGGCCGGTCCGGGTCTCCCGCCTTCAGGTCTCGAAGCAACTCCATTCCGGACAGCTGAGGCATAATGACATCGGATATGACAATGTCGGGATCAAAGGATTCCGCCATTGCTTTCCCCTCGAGACCATCCCCGGCAAGGCAGATATCGAATCCCCATTCCTGGAGTCGCATTTCGAGGACTTCCCTCATGGCCGCCTCATCGTCGACAACCAAAACCTTAATGGGGCGATTATTCATGGTGCTGCACTCTCCATAGCTAAATATACGGGATATTTTCCCTGATTTCCGTTTAAATTTTAGCTTGAAGGGACGCGGAATACACGGACTACGCGGATGAACGCGGAAGAAATATAAACAATTATCTGCCTTATTCCACGTGCTCCGCGAATTCTGCGTCCAATTTACTCGGGCGCTTTCATGACTTTAGCGTAGATGAGGATGGTCACGAGGCCGGCAATCAACATCACCAGCTCCGTCATTGCCAGGGTCAGGGTTGTGCTCCAGAAAAATGCAATGAATCCCGATACCGCCGTATTCGCGACGAGGCTGATGAAGATCTGGCAGGAAGCTGCAAGGCCGCGCTGGCTGGGGAAAAGGTCGAGCGTCAAAAGACTCAGGCTGGGCATTGCGGTGCACATACCCACCACGTATACGACGACCGGCACAATGCTCCAGGGCAAACTGGGCGGAAACAGCAGATTGAGTGCGACGTTGCCCACTGCCGCCACCGTCATGATTGCATATCCAAGAAAAATCGTCTGTTTGCCCGAAATTTTTCCCGCGAAATGCCCCGAGATCCACGCTCCGAGCATCATCGCCGCAGCCATCGGTCCAAACAGCCACAGGAACTCCGTTTCCCGGAGGTGCAGATGTTTCATCAGGAACATGGGCGCCGACAATATATAGATGAAGAATCCCACGGAAGTGAATGCCATAGAAGCGCAAGCCGTAAGGAACGCCGGCTGCGTCAGGACTTTCCAGTAGGACCGGGCGAGGAAAACCACTTCCAGCCGCTGCCTTTGTTCGTGAAGGAGTGTTTCAGGCAGATAGCGGTAACTGGCCAGCACCAGGAACGCCGACAGGCCTATGAGGAAAACGAAAATCGATCTCCAGCCAAACCAGACCTGGAACCAGCCGCCCAGCACCGGTGCCAGCACCGGCGCGACCGTAAACACTGTTGCAACGTTGGACATCAGCTTCTGGGCTTTAGCACCTTCAAAGACGTCGCGCACGACTGCCCGGCCAACGATCATGCCGGCGCCGGCCGTGGCGCCCTGCAGCCCGCGGAAAAACATCAGCATGTGCACATTGGTGGCAAGCGCGCAGCCTGCCGACGAGACTGAAAAAGCCGAGAGGGCGATCAGCGTCATTCGCCGCCGCCCGAAGGCATCGGAAATGGCGCCGTGCCACAGGGACATAATGGCGAAAACAAGCAGAAACGCCGTCATGGTCTGCTGGACCTGCGCCGCCGGCGCGTTCAGGCTTTTGCTTATGGATGGGAGCGAAGGGAGATAAGTGTCGATCGAAAAAGGCCCGAGCCAGGAGAGAGATGCCAGCACAAAAGTCAGGCCGCCAATTTTGATTCCTACCGGAACGGGTCGTTCTTTAAGTTCAGATATCACAGCAGTAGACATAATAATCTTTTATTTGAGAAAAGGGGGAATCGGCATTCTTCGCCGATCTCGCCGGAGGCAGCCAAGCGGGGATCAAATTCGCGCTAATGCAGCCAAATCAATAACTTATTTATACCTGCCAAACTCCTTTGCGGCTTCCATCATAGCGCGCAGGTTCTCGGGATTCCCCTGATCGACCTGGGCGCCGCCGGCTAAAATAAATCCGCCGCCTGGAGCACATAATTCAATTATCTTTCGGCAATACTCTTTCACATCTTTAGGCCCGCCGGTAACCATGAGCGAGGAGGGGACGTTGCCGGAGATGCAGCAGCGCGGGCCGAGTATTTTTTTTGCGGCAGCCATATCCGTCTTGTCAAAGAGCCAGGACACGGCGCCTTTGGGAAACTCGTTTACTGTTTCAAGCCGCGAGGTGTAGGTTCCTTCGGCGAAAAGCTCGGGCTTGATTCCTTCGGCCAGAAGCCCTTCCAGTACTTTCTTGAGCGACGGCCAATAAAATTTTTCAAACTGCTTCGGGGACATGAATCCGTCCGCGCCCTTGTGCAGCGGGAAAAACGCGGTGATTGCGTTCGATGCCTTGGCGGCGGCCACCGTCTGTTTGATCGTGAAGTCAGCCACAACATCCATGGCCTCGATCAGGGTGTCCGGGCGCCGGAACATGTCCATAATAATTCCTTTGGTGCCTCTTAACGTGTCGCCGATGGTGTCGAATGGCGCTTTGCAGAATGTCATTCTTCCTGCCGGGTAACCCGACTCCTGCGCCCACCGGCTGAATTCGCCGATCATTTTGGTCCACGCAGTGAATTCTTTTCCTACGTCGATCATCTTCTGCGCCGCCGCCTGCAATTCCGGCGACATGAAAGACATGAACCACGCGCCGGGCGCTTCGATCATGGTGGTGAGCGGCGACAGGAATTTGAACGGCTCGAAGGCACTGAAAATCCGCGGCATGTAAACTCGCAGCCAGAAGTCGGAAGGATCGTTGATCAGGAGTTTGTATTCGTCCTCCATCATGTATTCGCCTTCGACGAACTGGATGTTCGTGGCGCTCAGAGGAAGTCCGTGGCCGGGCCAGGCGTAGAGGCGGTAACCCAGCATGTCATAAATTTTCGCGGGAAGGACCATGCCGGGAGACACGGCGGCGTCGGTTTCAAAATTGTCGTAGAACTTCCGCCACGCCTGCCGCGATTTTTCATAGTCGTACATGCAGGTGTGCAGGTCGAAGCCGGCCAGGTAGACGGGCCAGTTGCCTAGCGGCAGCGTGACGGGCACGCGGTCAGGCTCTTCGACTTTGTAGGCGCTGACGAACCGCTGCGCTCTTTCCCTGTAGTTCTTGCGGGCTTCGGGGCCGGCGAAATTGACTTCGGCATTAAGCCACGATTCATATCTCAACTCCCGCTTTTCCAACGGCGTAAGATCTTCCCATTTCTTTTCCGTCTGCATCGGCCTCTCCTCAAATGCGGCGCACATCATAGCACACTTTGGGGGTCCGCGTGATCCGCGTAGTCCGCCTCGGGTGCAAACGGAAGTGGGACTCAAAACCTAATGGGCTTATGCCCTGGGAGCGCCGGCGTCCTCGCCGGCAGGCAGGTGCGCACATCGGGAATTTCCGAATTAATCAAAGAGCTGCAGCGACTTGTAGGGTTTTTGGCAAACATATCTGGTAGTCGTGAATATGTGCCGGCGAGGACGCCGGCGCTCCCAGGCGCTGTTCTTTTTGCCTTTTGAGTCCCACTTCCGTTTGCACCCGTCCGCGTCCAAATTTTTGTGATAGAATCGCGCCATTAAGCCCAGGAGATAGCCATGACCACCCGACGCACATTCTTAAAGCAAGCTTCTCTAACTGGAACCGCCTTGGCCGCATCCCGCTTTTTCGGCGGAATCGTATCTGCTCAATCACCCGTGGCGCGCATTTATGTCGACCCGATGCAGAAGATTGCGCCGCTGGATCGCAAGATTCTGGGCTCGTTCATCGAACACCTGGGCCGCTCGGTTTATGGCGGAATTTATGAACCCGGCTCAAAGCTTTCCGATGCCAACGGATTTCGCAAGGACGTGCTCGAAGAAATCAAAAAAATGGGCGTCCCCATTATCCGCTATCCCGGAGGCAATTTCGTATCGGGCTATAACTGGCTCGACGGGGTGGGACCGAAAGACAAGCGCCCGGTCGTGCTGGACAAGGCATGGAATACAATCGAGCCGAACCAGTTCGGCACCAATGAATTCCTGCAATGGTGCCGGATGGCCGGTGCGGAGCCGCTGCTCGGCTTGAACCTGGGAACCGGCACGCCGGAAATGGCGGCGGCGCTGGTGGAATATTGCAATATCGAAAAGGGAACGAAGTGGAGCGACCTGCGCCGCCAGCACGGGATCGAGAAGCAGCACAACGTCAAGAGCTGGTGCCTCGGAAATGAAATGGACGGCAGCTGGCAGATCGGGCATATGCCCGCGCGCGAATACGGCTTGAAGGCGCGCGACTGCGCAAACCAGATGCGCATGGTGGACCCGACGCTGCAATTCATCGCCTGCGGATCGAGCGGGCCGGGAATGCAGACGTATCTCGAGTGGGACCGGGAGATGCTCGAGGAGTGCTACGATCTGGTGCACGGGATTTCGCTGCACTGCTACTATCGCAACGACAACCAGGAAACAGGCGCGAACGGCGATACATCAAAGTTCCTGGCATTTAACCTGGAGATGGAGCAGCAGATCGCGGAGGTGGCTGCGGTTTGCGATTATGTCCGTGCGCGCAAACACTCCCGCAAACGCCTCTGGCTTTCTTTTGATGAATGGAACGTCTGGTACCGCCAGCGCGGCGGCGACGGGAAGCGCCAGCCGGCGCCGCATTTGCTGGAAGAGGTTTATAACCTGGAGGACGCGCTGCTCGTCGGCGGATTTCTAAATTCGCTCATGCGCCGTGCGGACCGCGTGCGCGTCGCATGTCTCGCGCAGCTGGTGAACGTGATTGCGCCGATCACCACGAATCCGGACGGGCTGTTCCGCCAAACAATTTACTATCCTTACTCGTGGGCGCTGCAGTGCGCTCGCGGCAACGTGCTCGATCTCGCGGTTGATTCGCCCGATTACAGCGTCCGGGGAATGGACAGCCGGGCGCCATACATCGATGCCTCCGCCACGCTGGATGGGGACAGCCGAACTATAAGTTTATTTATTCTGAATCGCGATCTGGAGAAAGCGCGCGACGTGGAAGTAGTTTGGCGCGATGTTCTGCCGCAGCGCGTGCTGTTCTCTCAGGTGCTGACCGGCCAGGATCTGAAAGCGGTGAACAGTTTCGAGAATCCGAAAAAGGTTTCTCCTCAGCTCTTCGAGCCGCCGAAGCTGGGGCCGCGCACCCTGCTCCAGCTTCCCGCGCGCTCCTACACAGTCATTCAATTCGCGTCTTAGCGTCTTTGCGCCTTAGCGTTACTTTAGTATTTCCCGTATTCCTTGGTAAAGTCGATCATCGTCTTGAGGTTTTCCGGCTTCACTTCATCCAGCGCTGACGCCGGCCCCATGATGTAACCTCCGTCCTTACCCGCCGTATCGATCATCTTCTTGCACAGGTTTTTCACATCATCCGGCGTTCCGACCTGCAACACCGACACCGGGAAATTCCCCGAAATACAGATTTTACCTCCAAGAATTTGCTTTGCCTTCGCCATATCGATCTGATCGAACCGCGCGATC
>JAHFUH010000681.1 GCA_023265215.1 Acidobacteriota bacterium | reverse complement strand
GGCGGCTTTGGGCATCACCGCATGAGGACTGTGGCAGTCTGTACAGACGGGCGCAATCGGGTTGCCCTCACGGAGGATGGCGGCATGAATACTGCCCTCGTACTGCTTGAATATGGCGGCGTGACAAGGGCGGCAGACCTGCGTCAGCGCGAGCGAATTTTCACGGATACTGGCAATCTTCGTCTTGAGCGGAGGATGGTTCTCGAGCGTAGTGTTGGGATGGCAGACGGCGCACCCCAACATGTTATGGACCGATTCCGCGAACGCCGATCCTTGCACGTGCAAGGAGAGTGTTTCTCCGTTCGCCAGTTTTGTCTCGAGCCCCTTGGCGGAATGGCAGCCGAGACATTGCAGGTCCGGTCTGGAAAGTGCGCTGCCGGCAGCGCGGGCGCTACCCTGATCCAAGAAGAGTGCCCCGGCCACACCGAAAAGCGCAGCCATCACCCATGTCGCAAGCCTTCTACCGCGCATGATTCCAGTCCCCCGCGTATGATGCGGCTGGGTCTTATCGATCATTAGATGAACCGACACAAGCTCAGCACGGAAGATCGCAACATCGCACCGGCGTTCCTGAGCACGCGAGCGCTGCGCAGCAGTGCCTTGGTCGCAAGTCTTGAAATATCCGTACCAAATTACCTTTGCAAAGGTAAATGAATGGTAAATGTTGTTCCTTTTCCGATTTCACTTTCTACGTTAATTGTCCCGTTATGGTTATCTATTATTCTCCAGATGACCGCAAGTCCAAGTCCGGTTCCGTGTTTCCCTTTTGTGGTGTAAAACGGCTCAAATAATTTGGCTAGATGCTCTTTGGGAATTCCCTGCCCTGTATCCGCAATTCTGACCTCGATGTGATCCTTCTGCCCCGCTTCATCCATTACCTGCCACCTTTGCCAAGTACATCCGGGATTCGTGCAACCCTCCAGCATTCCATGCGGGGGCACTTCAAAAGCGTAAACTGATGACCCGCACTTTAGACATTTGATGTTGTCCTCGATCAATGAAACGTTGCATTGGGGACAGGAAACCTGCAAATCTTTTCCGGGCTTGATTTCAATCCCGTACTGATGCCGGTGTTTGCCATAAACAGGATCCAGGTTGATGATGCCATCATTACCTTTTGAGACGGCTTTTACCTTTATGGTTGGCAAGCCGTTAATTCTTGTTTCGTCATCCATAAGGGTATGTCTCTGAGGGCAAACGGCATTTTTTATCTGAGCTAATCCATAGGGTGAAAGAGAAATCACGGATGGATCGACCGAAATTTTACCCCCGTTATCTCCAATTGCATCGGCGGCATTAACCAGCAGGTTTATAAAAACCTGCTGAATCTGATTTGGATCAACTGTCACTTCTGGTAAAGCGATATCAAGATGCGCATCAAGCTCGATTCGCTTAAATAGCAGTTGACTGGCAACCACTTCGATTGCGCTTCTTATGATTTTAGTTATATCCGCATTATCCATCTTGGGAACGGAGGGTCGGGAGAAATCGAGTAAGTTTCTAACGATTTCCCGGCATCGTATTGTCTCTCTAACCACAACTCCAAGGTCTTCCTGCACCTCGGAATTGTCCTTTGTCCTCTTAAGAAGAAAACTGCTGTAGGTCAAGACGGCCGTCAACGGATTGTTTATCTCATGAGCGACGCCTGCTGCAAGCCTCCCCAGCGAAGCCATCTTATCGGATTGGAAAAGCTGTTGTCTTGCTTCTGCCAAATTCTTGGTCATTTTATTGAATGACTTTGCAAGAATTCCGAGCTCATCTTGGCCGAAATTATCTATGGTGTAATTGAAATTGCCCGAACTTACCTGGTTGGTTGCTTTTACTAGGTCACTAACAGGCTTGCCGATCCATTTTCTGACGAAATAGGCGATGAATAAGCCTAAAGCAAGAGTCGCAATAACAGCAAGGACAATCAATCGGAATTTGCTGTCCTCAATTTGTTGATCCACATCCTTCAAGTCCATTTTTATATCAAGCACTCCCAGGACTGTCTGGTCTTTGGTGTGTGCATGGCAGTCCGCTTCGTAACAGGAGGGCTTGTTGTAAATCGGATTTATCACAGCAAGTATGCGAGGAGAATCCGCACTGATCCGGTAAATACGCATTCGTTCGTCGATCGGCAGTTTCTGTAAGGGTGCATTTTCAGTGTGGCAGGCATAGCAGCTTTCGGCACGCTTATCCACCATCTTCCCGATCAGATCGCTGCGGGACGAGAAGGTTACCGCTCCTTCCTTGTTGAGTATCCGGATTTCCGTGATGCTCGGTTCATGCGAGACGGTATTTATTATTGCATGTACTTCTTCCCGCCTGTTTCCCAGCATGCTGGTAAATGTGCTGTTCTTTATTGCCTCGCTGAGCTGGTTGGCATGGATACCGGCTTGGGAAATGAGCGCATCGGTCTGCGCGCTGATGCTAAGGTATGAAAACACCCCGATAATCACAATTGTAATTACCCCAACTGCGATTATCAGCTTCAAGCCTATCTTGGTTAGCATTTCGTTTGATTCGGAATTCTTGGTCGCAGAAGGCTTAAACGGGCTTTAGGCGGCCGGCTTCAGCCGCCGGCGGTTGGACTTTTGTCTCCAGGAGCCGGGCCCTTCTTGGCAGGTGTTGACAGGTACCTCACCAACAGTATGAACAGGACGAGAAAGGACAAGAGCAATAGATACTCCAAGCCCTTGGTCTCGAATATGTTTACGTAAGTGTAGAATTCCATCATGAGACCTTTTCATGTCATGTCTTGCTGAAAACCGGCATGCGGGTCACGATCCACCGGAAGACCCATATTTCCAAGGAAATTACCATGAGCGTCACGAGAATTTCTTCCCAGGACGGATAGTATTTGTTTACCGCATCCCAGCGAAAAGCTATTACGGACACATTCAATCGGTTGAGAATGATGCCCAGCAGCGCCATTACGGACGCCACTTTGATTAATCCAAGGCTTCTGTTTCTTACGGCGTAGGCAAACATGAAGCACGGCACGAGCACGAAACCGATGACTTCAACGAGAAACCAGTAGCCCCAAACATCGTTGATCAGCTCCCATCGTTTTTCATGTATGAAGATGAGTGCCTGGAAGAAATAATAAGCAAACATCGTTATGGCTGCACCTTTAGCCAAGCCAAAAAGTATCTCGTCATAGGAATGATGGTC
>JAHFUH010000163.1 GCA_023265215.1 Acidobacteriota bacterium | reverse complement strand
CGATCTGCCCGATATGAGTTTCCCATCCTTCGTCCTCCTTCCATTTTTCCACAATCGGATCGATTGCGATCTGTTCGGCATTCATTAATTCGACCAGCGTTTCCCAATTCCTGAAAATGGGGAGTTGGATAAATCCGTCTTTGCACGGGAGGATTTGGAATTGCCTGTCACGGTGATCGGCGGCCCGATAATCTAAGGTATCATTGCCGGCTTTCCAGATGGAGAGATCAATACGACATCCATTTCCCGTGATTTTCCTTTTTCTGAGGCTGAGAACGGCTGCGATCGCGCCATAAATAGACTCAGGATAGGATGTTTGTTCCGGCAATAGAATCCATATCAGGCGAGGATTGGAGCTCTCGGGCGATTCAGAGTCGAATTCAAGGGATTTCAACCGGCCGGCAGAAAAGCTTTCAATCAGGACATCGGCTTTGCTTAATAGCTCCCCGAAACCCTGTTTTCCGTCCGGTGTTCCTGGATCGAGAACGACTGCGGATTTATTTGTATTGTGGTAGGAAAATAAAAGGCGCGCGAAATCACGGGATGAACTAATTGCTGGATCGGCGTCAGGCGTTTTGATTTTAACTGTCCTGGCGCCCAGATCCGCCATCACCTTTGAACAAAAGCCTCCTTCGCTATCTGCGAGATCCAGTATGAAAGTATTGCTTAACAATTCTCTCTCACCAAAATATCAGGTTTACGCACTGTCGAATTGATGATATCAAATACAGGAAATTTGAGACAGTTGCCGCGATATCCAAACAGGAGGCTCCCGGGTGGATTTGCAAAAACGAAAGCAGTGCTTGATTGCTGATTTGGCTTCAATTCAGTCGGAAACGGAGCTGGCTGATTTGTGCGACCAGCTTGTCTGGGACGAAGAGACGAGAGTAGTTGTTTTTGCTTTCGATGGCGGAATGGAAAATTCCTATTCCGGGCATGTTTGTCAATTGAAACAGCCGGTGATAGCGGCGATAAGGGGAGACGCGCTGGGATCCGGCCTGGAACTTGCGCTGGCCTGTGATATCAGGATCGGAACCGAATCCTCCCGCTTCGGTCTGCCTCAAATTCGAGAGGGGTGCATCCCTTCCGGCGGAGGGACGCAACGCTTGCCGCGTTTGATTGGCCCCGGCAAGGCGATGGAAATGATTTTGACGGGTGAACTGATCGACGCCGGTGAGGCTTGCCGAATGGGATTGCTGAACAGGGTCGTTGCCCAAGAAGCTCTGATGGGCGCGGCGATAAGCATGGCCGAAGAGATGGCGCTCAAATCTCCGTTGTCTCTCAGCTATGTCAAGGAGGCGCTTTACGGCGGTATGGATCGGACATTGGAACAGGGCATCCAGATGGAAATGGACCTCTATCTCCTTCTGTTTTCCACCCAGGATCGGACCGAAGGAATAACTGCATTCAAAGAAAAACGAAAGCCGCAATTCAAAGGAATCTGAAGCGACCATAATGAATGGATTTGAGACGGTACTTTATGAAAAGCATCAAAGCGTAGCTCATGTAACGCTGAACAGGCCTCAAGCCCTCAACGCATACAATGTTCAAATGCGGGATGACTTGTATGAAGTCCTGAGTGCAATCAGGGTTGATGATGAAGCGCGCGTAGTCGTCTTCAGCGGAGCCGGGGAAAAAGCCTTCTGCGCCGGCGCGGATTTGAGGGAATTCCTCACTGCGCCATCGGCAGTGAAGGCAAGAAAAATAAGGGCGGTCCGGGATCTGTGGAAGCTTTTTTTTAGTATGCCACAGCCTTTAATCGCCGCTCTGCACGGATACGTGCTTGGTTCGGGCATTGAGATTTCTTTGTTCTGCGACATTCGAATCGCCTCCGAAGACGTGGTGTTTGGCTTGCCTGAAGTCGGACTGGGAATTCTGCCTGCCGCGGGAGCGACCCAGACTCTCCCGCGCGTTCTGGGGTTGGCTGGATCTCTTGACATGCTCTTGACTGGCCGCCGGCTGACCGGCCAGGAAGCCTTAGCCATGGGCCTGGTAAACAAGCTTGTGCCTCGCGATAAACTCATGGAAACAGCAGAAGAAATGGCAAAGAAAATTGCATCCTATCATCCGGCAGTCGTGCAGAATGCAAAGCAGGCTGTTCGCAGGGGCATGGATTTGCCCCTCGATCAGGGGCTGGAACTTGAATCGAGGCTTGCGTCGCAGATAAAAAGATAAGTTGAACCGTTGGCGAAAAGAAAAACAGGAAATGTGCTCATGAATAAAATTGCAGCAAGTATGGAAGAAGCCCTGGCCGGCATCGAGGATGGGGCGATCATTGCAATTGGCGGTTTTTTTGCCGCGGGTGTGCCGAGGCTTCTGCTGAAAGCTCTGATCGATAAAGGTGCAAAAGACCTGACTCTTGCTTGCGGATCGGGCCCTTTGCTGGGCGCGCAGGAGGAATTAAACGGGCTGGTAAAAAATGGGCAGATCAAAAAAATGATCGACTCCTATGGGCTATTCCGCTCCGCTACCAAAGGCGCGCAACACCCGTTCGAGCAGCAGGTCCGGTCTGGAAAAATCGAGCTGGAAGTCTACCCCATGGGTACGCTTTGCGAAAAATACAGGATGGCCGGGGCCGGCATACCAGCATTTTATGTCCCGGTTGGGGCGGGCACTCTATTGCAGGAAAGCACCAGCACGAACGTCGAAGAAAACCGCAAAAAAAAGGAGACGCGCGTTATTGACGGGCAGACGTGCCTGCTGGAATATGCGCTCAAGCCTGATTTTGCGCTCGTCCACGCTTATGAGGGAGATTCCGAAGGCAACCTGCGATATCGCAAAACCGCCCGCAATTTCAACCACGTGATGGCCATGGCGGCTCATGTAACAATTGCAGAGGTTGAGAATCTTGTTGCGCCGGGAGAACTGGACCCCGATTCTGTTCATACGCCCGGGATTTTCGTCCAGAGAGTTGTCAAGGTAAACAGGATCACGTTCGATATTACGAACCTCTGAGAACACAAGGAGAAGGAAGTGAAACAATTTGAAGGGCTTCCCCGCGAAATCATCGCTTTGAGAGTGAGCAGGGAAATCGAGGATAACTCCTATGTGAATTTAGGAATAGGCATCCCGACTCTGATAAGCAACTGGTTGGAAGGGAGAGATGTCATTCTCCAGTCTGAAATAGGAATGCTGAAAACGGGAAGCATTGCGGAGGGTGAAGACATCGATCAGGATCTGATCAACGCCAGCTGCCAACCTGTGATGGAAGTGCCGGGCAGTGTCTATTTCGATATCTGCGAATCTTTCGCCATGATCAGAGGCGGTCATGTTGATGTAACAGTCATGGGCGCTTTTCAGGTAAACGAGAGGGGAGATTTTGCTTCCTGGCTGAATCCCTCCAGGGGATTGAAAGGCATCGGGAATGTCGGTGGCTCCATGGATCTTGCCTTTGGCGCAAAAAAGCTTTTTATAGCCATGGAACACACCACCAATGATGGTTCGCCAAAAATCGTTGGGGAATTGACTTATCCCGCGACGGCAAGGAAAAAGGTGGATAAGATCTTCACGGATCTGGCTGTAATCGAGATAATACCCGAGGGATTGCTTTTAAAAGAGATATACCCAGGGCTTAGCGTGCAGGACATCCAGTCGGTAACGGAGCCAAAACTCCTCGTGTCCCGCGATTTGAAAGAAATAGAATTATAAAAAGCCTTTACCCCGGCGCCTTTCAGAGCCGGGAATCGGCAGCAGGAGGAATAAATGTCGAACCAGGTAGGCAAGCGATATAAATGCGCGAAATGCGGAGCGGAAGTCATTGTGACCCGCGGCGGTAACGGAGAGGTGAAGTGTTGCGGTCAGCCGATGGAATTGAAAAAATAATCTGGGGTTCGAAATGAGTCAGCTTGGAAAAAGGTACAAATGCGAAGCGTGCGGAAGCGAAGTTCTTTGCACAAAGACGGGCGAAGGCAAATTTGAATGCTGCGAGAAAGAAATGAAACTGGTGGAACCGCGGCCGCTCCCTTCTTCGGATTAGCCTCCTCAGACAATGGATGATTTGAGTCCCAGGCTCCAGAAACTCAACAGCAAGCCGCTTGCCGATGGCAAGTATGTGCTTTATTGGATGCAGCAGAGCCAACGGGCGGAGGAAAATCCCGCGCTGGAATACGCCGTCCGGAGAGCCAATAAACTGGATCTCCCTGTTGTAGTGGTTTTTGGACTGGCTCCGAAGTACCCTGAAGCCAACCTGCGCCATTATATGTTTATGCTGCAAGGGCTGCGCGAAGTGCGCCGGCGGCTATCGCAGCGAAAAATCCTTTTTGTTGTGCAACATGGGGAACCGCCCGAGACGGCCTTGCGGCTTGGCCGGTTTGCGTCATCCATTGTCTGCGACTGCGGGTATCTTCGTCATCAGAGACGCTGGCGCGAACAGGTGGCGAAGGAAGCCGCCTGCCTTGCTGAGCAGGTGGAATGCGACGCCATAGTGCCTATGGATGCTGCAAGCACAAAACTTGAGACTTCCGCGCGCGCATTCAGACCGAAAGTCATGCGCTTCTATCCCATATATCTTGATGATTTGAACCCGGCTCGTTCCGTCCGGAACTCCATGGACCTTCAGGTTGAAAGCCTTGACCTGGATGATGAAGAGGCTGTCTTGGGCCCGCTCGATCTGGACTGCAGCGTCAAACCGGTTCCGTTATTTACCGGCGGCACAAGCACCGCAAAACGAAGACTTGCTGATTTTCTTCGAACCCGATTAGCTGGTTATGCTGAGCACCGCAACCAACCGCAGACTGATTACGTTTCTCATATGAGTCCGTATTTGCATTTCGGGCAGATCGCTCCGATGTACGTTGCACGTAAAATTCAGGGTAGCGGCGCCGGCAGCAGTATCGACCGTGACAGCTATTTGGACGAACTCATTGTGCAAAGAGAGCTATCCGTCAACTTTGTTTGTTTCAACAAGGACTATGACAAATTCAGCAGCCTCCCGGAATGGGCGCGCGCGACTCTGGCGAAGCATAAAAGCGACCGACGACCAAAGGTTTACAATAAGATTCAGCTCGAAAATGCACAAACCCATGATCCTTATTGGAATGCGGCCATGAATGAGATGAAGATCACGGGATACATGCACAACCACATGCGGATGTATTGGGGGAAGCAGATTCTTGCCTGGAGCAAAACGCCGGAAGTTGCATATAAGACGGCGCTCGAGCTGAACAACAAGTATTTTCTCGATGGGCGAGATCCAAGTTCCTACGCCAACATCGGCTGGATATTTGGATTGCATGACCGGCCATGGCCTGAGCGGGAAATATTTGGATCCGTTCGAAGCATGACTATCGGCGGCTTGATGCGCAAAACCGATCCCGAAGCTTATGTCGATAAGGTCGAGCGATTGACAACTTAGGAATTAGATGGCAAAGGCATAGAATGGAATCTGGCCTTTGGTTGACGATTGATGCAAACGTTTGTATATTTGAACCAGTTGATGGAGGTCCGATGAAGCTTCAAGTCGTAATTCATGAAGCAGAAGAAGGCGGGTACTGGGCAGAAGTTCCGGCAATTGCGGGTTGTGCGACACAGGGAGAAAACATAGAAGAATTGTTACAGAATCTATATGAGGCGGTTGAAGGGTGCTTGGCAGTCCCGCTGAAAAAAATCAAAAAATCAAAAACAGACCGGATTCTGGAGATTGCGGTATGAAGTCGGTGTCGGGCAAGGAACTTGCAAAAGTTCTTGGACGACACGGCTGGAAGCTTTTACGCGTACAAGGCAGCCACCATATTTACGGAAAAACAGAAAGCATTGTGCGGATATCTGTGCCGATTCATAGTAACGAAATCCTCAAATTGGGATTGCTGAAACACTTGTTGAAGATGGCCGAAATATCAGAAGATGATTAAAGCTGACTAAAAGAAAAACAACGCTTTCCTGTATCCACTCAGAGGCCGAGAATCTCCAGTGCTTCTAATCCTCCTGCCGCAGCGAACTCGCCCAGCCGGTATCAGGCTCCGCTCCATTTTCGTTGATAGCATTTTGCTTTTTCCAGGCGAGAGTAGAATGTCATGGAGAGAGTCGCTCCAGAATCCAATTCTTGTCTGCAGAAATTCTATAACGAAAGCGATCATGAAGCCTGTCTGGGCGCTCTTCCCAAAATTCGATGCTGTCCGGGATCAGCCGGAAACCGCCCCAATAAGATGGCCGGGACACTTCGCGGTCGGAGAAGCTTTTCTCATAGTCCTTCACTAGCTTTTCCAATTCTGCCCGATCGGAAATTGCTTGGCTTTGGTGTGATGCCCAGGCTCCGATTTGGCTTCCACGGGAGCGCGTTCGGAAATACTCATCGGCTTCTTCCGAATCGATTCTCTCGATGGCTCCTTCCACTCGCACCTGGCGCCGCAAATTCTTCCACCAAAAAACTACGGCTGCATTCGGATTGGTTTCCAATTCCAGGCTTTTACGACTGTCGAAATTTGTAAAGAACTCGAATCCGCCTTTATGAATTCCCTTCAGGAGCACCATCCTTAACGAGGGGATACCAGCAGGAGACGCGGTGGCTAGTGCCATCGCCTCCGGCATAGTTTCCCCACTTGCACCGGCTTCATCAAACCATTTATCAAATTGCTTAAGCGGGTTGGAATCCAGATCATTTTTTCTCATCATGGATGCTCGCCAAACTCCAAACAATTTGGACGCGGAATACGCGGATGAACGCGGATCAGATAGCGTGCTCCGAGTATTCCGTGTCCAATCAAGCTTAACAACTCCCAGTCCTTAACGCCATTTATCAATTAAAACGCTTTGGCCGTATCGCATGCAGGTTGAGCATCCGCCGCCAGAAGATCACAGAGAAAATTGAAGGAGAAAAGTTATGCCACTGATTAACGTCAAATTGATCGAAGGCGTATTCACGCCTGCGCAGAAGAAAGAAATGATCACCGGTCTAACGGATGCAATGGTGTCCATTGAAGGTGAAAATCTGCGGCCGGCCCCCGTGGTGATCATTGAAGAGGTCCGGAGCGGGGATTGGGGATTTGGAGGCCAAGCCACAACAACGGAGGCTGTGTTGGAGATGGCTGCGAAAAAAAGCCCCAGCGGAGCGGCTCCTCCCGTCGGCGTTTCCCGCTAACCAGTTCGTCAAACGTAAAGAAAGGAAAAAAGTTATGAATCCCAAACTAATGGAAAGCACAGTGGCGTATGGCACACTGGAAAGGGCGAGAGAGGAACGAAGTTTGTTTTCGACGAAAGACATACTGGAGCGACACCTCAAGTATTTTGGCAAGCTCGATCTTAATGGCATCCTCTCAGACTATGCGCCGGATGCCATCATGTTCACGGCGAACGGACCGTTTAGGGGAGTCGACCAAATCAGGCCGTTGTTCCAGTCGTTGATTGCCGAATTTAAAAAAACCGGGTCGGCCTTCAGCATGAAAATGCAGTCGGTCGAAGGCGACTATGGCTACATCCTGTGGAATGCAGAAACATCCGATAATGTGTACGAAATCGGCACGGACACGTTCGTCGTGCGGAACGGCAAGATCGTTGTCCAGTCCTTCGCCAGTAAGATTACCGCCAAGAACTGAGAACGAAGCCCGATCTTAACAAGGATCCGGCTGGTCAATGCCCCAAAAATGTCGAATATCGAACAAGCTATTCCCTGTTCGATATTCGACATTTAGCCTGGCCCTGCTGGGGACTGACGATGTTAAATCATTGGCGCAGTTTTGAATCCATCAATTATTAGGCAATCATTTGGTGCTTAGAAGAAGAAATTAAGTCGAAATTTTGTGTCCAAGATAAACCTTGCGATTTGGTATTTTCCAGTGGGGATCAGAGTTAAAAAATGCCATCATTTATTGACTCCAAGCCTTCTTGGAAGGCACTAAATCAGAGTTTATTTCAACAATTATAAAGAATTAGCGTCGTCAGTCCCCATATGCCCAGTTTTTCCCGCCCGCTAATGCCGGACGGGCGGAGAAAGCGAGCAAGAACGGCGAAGGAAAGCAGCAGCCTTACAGTAAGGATACGAAATCTGAATCAAGGGAGGCAAGCGAACCCTTGATGATGGCAAAAGAGAATTCCCAGGCTATAGAAACGAGAATGAGATAGATCAAAACAGAACCTCGGATTTAGCGAACAGCGCACCTTCCAATTAGCAATTGCTCTTCTGCCATAGGATATGACAAACTGACCCCTGCCCAGCGCATAGAACAATAACTTTTCATGGAGCGTACCGGTAATGAAATCATTATTTCTCTGCCTTGCAGCTTTGTTATTCATCCTTTCAAATGAAGCATGCCAGCCCAACAGAAAGGAGCAATCCTATATGACGACATCAGTTTTCGGCAAACTTCCGGACAACCGTGAAGTGCTCCAGTACACCCTCACAAATCGCACCGGCGTATCCATGCAGGTCATTAATTATGGCGCCATCATAACATCACTCAGAGTTCCTGATCGCACAGGGAAAATAGAGGATGTTGTTCTTGGCTATGATTCCTTGCAAGGATACGTGGATGGAACTACCTATTTCGGCGCAATTGTCGGCCGATACGGCAATCGCATCGGGAAGGGGAAATTCCAGTTGGATGGCAAGCAGTACCAGGTGACCATCAACGACGGCGAGAATCACCTCCACGGGGGGAAAGTTGGATTCAACAAAGTTCTCTGGCAGGCAAAAGTCGTAAGCTCCTCCGCCGAGCCGGCCCTGGAGCTGCAGTACATAAGCAAAGATGGCGAAGAAGGCTATCCGGGAAATGTGACACTAAAAGTCACCTATACGCTGACAGACAAAAATGAATTGCGCATCAGCTATGAAGGGACGACGGATCAGCCCACGATATTGAATCCTACCCAGCATTCCTATTTCAATCTGTCGGGTTCCTTTGCGAACACAATTCTTGATCACGTTATGACGATTGAAGCAGACCGGTTCACGCCCGTGGACAAAGGGCTCATCCCCACCGGGCAGCTCGCCGAAGTTGCAAACACTCCCTTGGATTTCCGCATGCCCACTGCGATCGGCACCCGGATCAATGATCCCTTCGAGCAGCTGACCTTCGGCAAGGGCTACGATCACAACTGGGTTTTAAGAGAAGGGGGCGGACAGGTGCGGAAGGCCGTAGAGCTTTACGAGCCGAAGAGCGGACGGTTGATGACCGTGTATACCGACCAGCCTGGGATGCAGTTTTATACAGGCAATTTTCTCGACGGAACAGCGCACGGAAAGAATGGCGTTGCATACCAGCGCCGGACAGGGCTTTGCCTGGAAGCCCAGGCTTTCCCAGACACGCCCAATAAGCCGCAATTTCCGTCTGTGACGCTCAAGCCCGGGCAAGTTTATCGCCAGACTACCATTTATCAATTTTCGACCAAGTAGCGTTTACAGGAGATCTTATGAGCGTCTTGCATCCCATTGATTGGATTGTGATCGTTGCATATTTCGGAGTGATTGCGGGAATTGTGGTTTGGGTTGCGAAAAAACAAAAGAAGACTTCG
>JAHFUH010000680.1 GCA_023265215.1 Acidobacteriota bacterium | reverse complement strand
AGGCGCGCGGCCCCGGCCGGCGGAACAATCCCGCTTTCTGGCAGAGCCTGCTCGATGATAACTTCAATAGTTTTGGAGCCTCACTCGCATTTGTTTCTCTGGTGGACCGAACCGGAAACGCGCTGGCCGGCAAGAACGCGAGCGGCACTACAAATTTTTCGTCCCGTTCCGGCTATCAGACTATCCGGGGAACTTCTGTTTTTGTTTTCGACTTCCCTCTCATGTCTCCCGGCCAGCAGCGAATGGGAATGGGGGGATCTGTCGCAGGCTGGCATCTGAGGCTCGGCCTCTATGGTTCAGACGCCGATTTCATCAGGCGGCAGGCGATCGTCCAAGCGGCAACAACCGGAGTTGCCATCCTTCTTCTTATCGTGATGGCGTACGCCCTGGTCCGTACGCTCCGCCGATCTCTGGACATGCAGGCGCGAGAAAATTCTGAACGGCACTTGAAGTCATTGGGAACCATGGTCGCGGTTCTGGCGCACGAAATCCGAAATCCATTGAGTGCCATGAAAGGACTAACCCAGCTTGCACAGGAGGATCTGTCACCGGAGCACTCGATTCAATCTCAATTGCGAACCGTTGTGAGCGAAGCCGAGCGACTGGAGAGGCTTGTCACAGATCTGCTCGACTTTGCGCGTACGAAAGAGCCACAAATCAGTCAATTCGAGTTGTCGGAATTGTTGTCCGAACTCAAAGCCATGCTGGAATCCCGATTGCAAACATCGAATGTTGCACTTCATCTTCCCTCGGCTATAACTCCTATGCAGGTTCGATCCGATCCAGCGGGTCTGCGACAGATTCTGCTGAACGTGCTCATGAACGCGATCGATGCTACGCCCGAAGGTGGGACTGTTGAGTTGACAGCCGGGCGCGATGAGAGCGATAAATCTATTGTCATTCGGGTCGACGATTCAGGAAAGGGAATAGGCCAGAATAATCCCGACGAATTATTTCAGCCATTCGTCACAACCAAGGTGCGTGGAACGGGTTTGGGGCTGGCGGTTTCGAAACAGATAGCCGAAAAACTTGGAGGCACTTTGAAGCTGGAAAACTTGCCTGGGGGCGGAGCGCGCTGCTCCATAACGTTGCCGATATTTTGATTCAGGCGGATCGATGAAATTCAGCATTCTTGTGGTAGATGACGAGGCCGGCCAACGCCAATTCATCAGCGGAGCGCTTGGGAAAGAATATGAAGTTCTAACCGCAGCGAATGGACTGGAAGCCTCCCAACTCCTCTCGCACCGCAGCTTCAGTCTCGTGATTACCGATGAGCGCATGCCGGATATGGGCGGAATCGAGTTGATCCGCTGGATGCGCGAGAAATCTCCTGAAACACTTGTGATCGTGCTGACCGCTTATGGCTCTGTTGAAACAGCCGTGGAGGCCATTAAACTTGGGGCGGAAGAATATCTGACAAAGCCCCTGAAAAGCCCGGAAGAGTTGCGCGTTGTCGTCGGGAAGGTGCTGCGCAGCCGCGCGATGAGAGATCGAAGCCAACTACATCAGGAGGAAACGGAGGCTGCACTACCGCTCGACGTGGTAGCTGAAAGCGAGAGCATGAAACGGATCTTCCGCCTTGCTGATCAGGTGGCGCAACAACCTACAACGGTTTTGTTGACAGGAGAGTCGGGGACTGGAAAAGAAGTGGTCGCCCGATTCACACATCGCCGCAGCCCGCGCCGGGATCATGCGTTTATTGCAGTCAACTGCGCCGCAATTACCGAGACTCTGCTTGAGTCTGAGCTGTTCGGCCATGAAAAGGGATCTTTTACCGGCGCTAGTCAGAGCCGCCGAGGCCGTTTTGAATTGGCGGATGGAGGAACACTTTTCCTGGACGAAATAGCAGAAATGGGATCCGGGCTTCAGGCCAAACTACTGCGTGTCCTGCAGGAGCATCAGTTTGAGCGCATCGGCAGCGATCGGACGATGACCGTTGATGTCCGGGTGATTGCAGCTACGAATAAGAATTTGGCACAATGTATGATTGATAAGTCGTTTCGGGAAGACCTCTATTATCGCCTTAATGTGTTTCCGATTCATATTCCGCCCTTACGCGAAAGGCGGGACGACATCCTTCCGCTAGCCGAGTCCTTCGCTAAGAAGATCTCAAGCCGCATGGGGAAAACTTTTACCTCGATTAGCCCGGAGGCAGGAGAATTGCTCCGCGACTATGACTGGCCAGGAAATGCAAGGGAGTTGGCGAATGCGATCGAAAGAGCCCTGATCATATCGCAGACCGACTCAATTGAAATTGACGACCTGCCAATGAAACATGATCCGGGAATGGCTAGACTTGTACGTCCCGGATTGCTTGCCCAGATTGAAAGAGCAACCATTCTCGAATCCCTCACTAGAAATAAAGGGGACCGGCGTGCTGCTTCTGATGAACTAGGGATCAGTTTGCGGACGCTTCAATATCGGCTCAAGGAGTATGGAATCGCCGGCAGGGATTGACGTAACCCAAGCGTGTGAAGAGGGCTGATAGCTTTCAGAGTTTTATGACACCTTTTTCCATCAAAATCTCCAGTGTCCACCGTGCTGCATTCCCCACAATACTCATGCATTTCGATGGATCGCTATGGCCTCCGGCTTCTTCAAACGCTTTCCAGTCGGCCGGGTCCTGATGATTGAACGCCCGTCCAAAAATCCTCGATTGAATTTGGGGGCACAGGATGGATCCGTACTCCTGTATGAACCTCCTGGCTAAGATTTGGGCGGCTTCCATACCACGAGCGAATTGTCTCATTCCCTCTGGATTCACCTGTACCGCCGAAACCATATCAGCGGGGCGGCCGAGATAATAATCGAGCACTATCGTTCCCCCGATCATTCCGCCGCATGCTCCGGTCGAAAGCCCAGCCTGGCCACCGCAGGAGGAACTGGCAACTTTGACGATAATATCCTCAAAACCCAACATTTCCCTGAGAGCTGCCACCGTACATTGAGAACAGCTGCCGGAGTTCTTCTCATAAGCGACGCCAAGCTCGTGTGCTTTTCCCAGCAACTGCGCTGGCGATAAATTGCGATATTTCCCGGTCAAAACCATTAAAGGGCTCCTTTGCCCGCCCGGCGCTCGCGCCCCGAAGGGCGGCCGACTCGCAGAATTGCAAGATCCTTTTGCAATTTAATGCCTATGGTCAAGCCTGAGAGTCGGCC
>JAHFUH010000679.1 GCA_023265215.1 Acidobacteriota bacterium | reverse complement strand
AATTCAGCTTTCCGGGGGAGTCTGACATCGATATAGAGCCGCGCCAACGCGAGGTGGCAGTCGGCCGACGAATCTTCGATTTCGATGGCTTTGAGAAGATGTTGTTCTGCGCTCTTTCTGAACTTAGGGTTACGCGATTCAGCGAGGCCGAGGTAATAGTTATACGAGGCTTTATCCGGACAGAGCCAGACACTCCCTTTCAGGCGTTCCACGGCGGTTTCCACATCCCCTTTTGCAAGCAGATTTTTTCCCTCGCGGAAGAGGCCTTCTGCCGTCTCGGCGTTTTGTGTGGCCGCGCCTTTGGGCTGTGAGGCGCCGGACTTTTTCTTAGGCAGCTCCAGATCATACAGCTTGCGCGAATTCGGATTTTTCAGCGTGTGATACGCTTCATTAATTTTTGCAAAAACCTGCTCCGCGGCGGCGCGAATCCTGGGGGTAAATTCGCCGGTTTGGAAACGATCCGGGTGCAGTTGCTTGGCTTGTTCGTGATAGGCACCCTGGATCTGATCCTGCGTGGCATCCGGGCCGACCGAGAGGATTTCATAGAGACTTGCCGAATCCAGCAGCGCCAGCATCTCGTTCAGCTTCATCACAAGCGGGTCGGCATCCAAAGACGAATCATCAGATTCACCTTTGGCCTGTTTGTCCTCCAGAAATCTGATGAGGCCGAGGTGGTACAAGACCTGCAGCGTCTGGTCAGGTTTCAGTTCACCGCCGGGGATCAGGGGAATTATCTCTGAAGCAGTTTTTTCGGACTTCAGCAGAGAACAGGCTTTCAATTCGGCGGGATTCAAAGGCAATTCGCTGCCGAGGGAGTCCTCAACCGCAAGCAGCTTCCCGGCTAAATAGATTTCGGGAGGGGCGAGAAGCCGTTTCGATACTCCCCTCCGAACTGCCAATATTGCCAACTCGGGAAGGGACATATTCAGGCTCGATTGGGATCGAAGCTGGTCAACGCCCGGATGAAGGCGGAAGTCGCATTCTCCCCAGGCGAAGAGAGACGCTGTGATTAAAACGGCTTGTTCCCGTCTTCCTTTCTCCAGGTTTTGAGGATAGGAATCCGGAAGCGCGAGTATCGCCTCTTCACTGGTCATTCCGCCCTTCATGAAGGTAGAGATGTCATTCAATTTGGCCCGCGGAATAAGATCCACCATTACCATGATTTGGGCAAGATGCTCTTCCGGCAGGTTGCTTTCCGCAAAAGCAAGCAAACCATTATGCAAAATCAGCTGCTTCTTTTTGGTATCTCTTTGGATACGCAGTATTCCCGTCCGGCTTTTGGTATGCAGTTCCAGCAGTATGTCCAGCAGCTTGTTTCGCCTATTCATGGCCAACCTTTATATGCATCGCTATTATCGGCGTAAAAATCGGGAATCAATAGCGTTACATTCCTTGAGACGAAAACCTGCAGGCAAAACCGAAGGCCGTGGATGCTCATAAATAGAGCGTCAAATCGGGGTGCCTCCCCCAATTGCGGATACTGATTCGGTCAAGTCGGGAATAGAGCCACGGAGGGCACGGAGAAAAAGCGGAGAACACGGAATTTTTTATACAAGTTTTCCGTGTTCTCCGCCATGTTCGGTGTTCTCCGTGGCAGGACCTGAGTTGAACGGTGATGAAGAAAAGCCGAGGTACAGATCCCGCGGATGCCGCACCGACGCAAAAACAGCGGATCTTGATTTATTTCAGCGTTTTGGAGAAAAACCAATACGCCAGGATTGCCAGCGTATCATAGGCAGCGTGCGCGGCAATGGGGGCGATAATGCTCCCGCTCAGGAGATAAATGACGCCAAAAATAAAGCCGTACAGCGCTGCAATCACCACTCCCTGGACGCCCTGTACATAATGGCCGGCTCCGAATGCAAGACTCCAAATCAGCAGGCCGGTTCCAGCCCCCCCCAGGTAGCCCCTAAATCTGTTTAAAATAAAGGCACGCTGCATTTCCTCCTTAAATCCGCCGGCAATAAGTGCCGAAAAGACAAAGAGGGCCAGTTGTTGGGGCGTGTGCACGATTTGGATGAGTGGATTCTCGGCCATGAAGTACCTGGGCAGGTAGAGTTTGAAAAAGACAGCAACAAGGCCGTTAATCATGAATAGAAATGGAACAAGTGCCAGTCCAATCAAGAGATCGCGCTTCCAATGCTCCCCTCGGAACCCGATGCTGGCCGCCGGTTCCTGATGTAGTTTTAGTAATCCGGCAAGCAACAGGAGCGATATTGCCGATTCTACAAGGAGATAGATGGAAAGAAGCCGAACATCCTGAAGCAGCCGATCCGTGCTCCGAATGTGCAGAAGGGGGAGGGCGAGAGCCGCAAGAAATCCGGAGACAAGTCCGGATAGCAGGAGGATCTCGATTCCGGCTTGAAGCCGGTCCATCCAGGATTTGGACGGCATTTTGACGGATGTTGGCTCGTCTTCCATTGGAGAAAACTAACAGCCTCAAAAGGATCAGTCAAGGCAATGAGAATAAATCTCTTTTATTTTCTTTTAGTTAGTTGTATTTCTTTGTCGTCGGCTCCTCCCTTTCCCTGGTTTGTGAAAGCGGTATCCAAGAAAAGCTGAACCCTTGGAAAGGATCCGTCATCCATTTTACTGATTGGAAGTGGATATGTGGCCGTGTAAGAATAAAAAAATGAGAAAACACAGCAGCTTAACACTTAAATGTGCGCTGCTTTTCATTTTTGCCCTGCCGATGCTGTGTTCGGCAGTGACAGACGCGATTATTCCTGAAGGCACGCGGATCTACCTGCAATTAAACAATCACATCAGCACCAAAAACAGTGAAGGGGACGTGTTTAAAGCAATCGTGACGGAACCCGTCAGTGTCGGAGACCGGATCGTAATCCCAAAAGGGAGCCAGGTTACCGGGAGCATCGCACGCATTCTCAGGCCCGGTAGAGTAAAAGGAAAAGCCGCAATGACACTGATCTTCCAGACTATCGAGATTCCGGGGCGAAGCCCCATGCCGATTATGGCATCCCTGGTAGGAGTTGGACGGGAAGGCAACAGCGGGCTCAGCACGGAAGGAACTATTGAAGGCGAAGGCTCCACCGGGAAGGATTTGGGAAGAGTCATGACGCCGGGCATTATAGGGGCCGGCATAGGGACCATCGCCGGGGGACGAACCGGCGCCGGGATTGGGGCCGGCATCGGAGCTGCCGT
>JAHFUH010000162.1 GCA_023265215.1 Acidobacteriota bacterium | reverse complement strand
ATCCGGCATATAAAGAAAGATCGATTTTCCGAAATTGCGGAAATGGAATCGAGTCAAGATCGGTGATACGCTCACGGGCCGGGTTATGAACGATCTGTTCGTTCTTACGAAAAGAGATTCCTTTTACCTTGGATAAGGCTCCTCCTTCTTTCAGAACCTTCAACAATTCCGGCCCGGTTAATTCTCCTTCACCCCGACAGATAATATCTATCCAGGGGAAACGATTTAATATCTTATCTTCTACGGATTTTGATCCGACTCCGCCCAAGACGATCGTATGGTCGGGATATCGTTGGCGCAAAGTTTTCGCTGCGTGAATGGTAAACGGCAGGAGATTGGCCATGCAGGAAAGGCCGATGACCGGTGCCGGATCTTTCATGTAATCAAGAAACACATCAATATTGAATGGATCCGAAGATGTACAAGTCTGATAATCCCGAAAGTCGACGCTGAACCCGGTGTCTTCAATAGCTCTGGTTAAATACAAAGGTCCAAGTGGAACATGGATTTCACGGTCTATATCTTCAGCGTATTGGATGAATAGCATGTTGAGGTTTATCAGTGTCAAATCCGCCGGCATGTCAGCCTTTCTATTCGATTTCCGAAAAAACACCTCTTGATTGCTCATCGCGATTTGTGGGTTTGACCGTGAAAGTTACCGCTGCAGTTTCTTTTTCCTTAACAGTTATGATTATTTTCTTTCCTCTACTACTTGAAGTGCCAAAACCAGCTTCAACAATATATTCTCCCACCGGGATGTTTTCCTGCAGGAAATAACCTTTTCGCGAATAACCCAATCCTTCTGTAATGTCAGCTTGTGATGATGTTGACGTGGCCTTTGTTAAACGTATTTTTAGGAAGAATGTGCGGATGCCGCCTGAGTCAACAACATGCACCTCCAAATTTCCTTTTGGAGCATTCTCGTCAGGTGGGGCGATTCTCATATACGACTCGGCTTTTAGCTTTGCGGCTTGTTTCTCTTCCCAAGAAGGCGATCCTATCATCTCCGCCGTGATACCCGTGGTTTGTACTCTTCCGGCTTGTACAGGATCCGAACGGATTCCATCCTTGGCCGGAGACGAATCCTGAGTGCTTCCTGCAGAGGCTGCGGTCAACGCGGCAAGCATAACCGCAGCAGTATATCCCATAAACGCCTGTCTTATCCTCGGCTGGACTTTGGCGGCCGCGATCATGCTCTCCAATGCAGAATCGGGTATGGCCTTTAGCATCGCCGCCTCGACAGGCTGAAGCGTCAACCCGATCGCATCTGCTGCATTCAATCGATCGCCCAAGAATGTTTTTCTAAACGATTCGTCGATTGCCGCTTTTTTAAGAAGTATCTCGATGCCGCGGGGGATGGCATCCACTTCTTTGCCGCTTCCGGGAGGCCGTCCTCCGACAATTGTCGTTTTGACAGCAGGTTTCTCTCGATGGTCCTGTGACATACCACCTCCAAGATAGAAGATATCTTTTGCGGTGTATTGTAACATCAAACTCTTTCCACACCCCCAGACCTGCTGGGAATTTGAGAGTTTTTCCGGACATGGGTGCGGACTAATACCTGTCCGCTTTTTGCACCGCGGTATCGCGAAATTGCCGGAAACCCGGAAACCTACACCAGGCGTGGCGTAAGCGCCAGTTTTTCACAGCTTCTAATTGTTGGTTGCTGGTGAAAAACGATCGCCGGCGCTGCGCCGACGATTTTCTCCGAGACGGCGAAAGCAGTCTCCGTTGCGGAGATGATCATTTCATACTCGGATGCCATCTTCTCCACCACGAAAATGATTCAATTGATCAACTATTTTATTCCGGGACGCGGATTCCGCGGAATATGCGGAAAAACGCGAAGTGTGTTTCAATTTGTAATTAGTAATCCTTAATTCGTAACTACTGTTTCAGGTCTTCTATGACGAGGTGTTTTTTGACGAATGGTGTTGAATCGGAGCTTGGGAATTGGTTTGTCAGATCCGCGGATGGGAATTTTTCGACCGGCTTGTCCTTCAAAATTTCCTTCATGCACTCAATCCAAATGGGCAAGGCTACTACCGCCCCCGATTGCTTATCGCCGAGGGTTTTTTTCTCGTCGCGCCCTACCCAAACTGCAGCGGTTATGGAAGGCGTGAATCCAATGAACCAAGCGTCTGTGAAGTTGTCCGTGGTTCCCGTTTTTCCACCCAAAGGGCGTTCCAGCGATTTGGCGGCCGTCGCGGTGCCGTTTTGTACGACATTTTGAAGCAGATCGAGCATTTTCTCCGCAATCTCAGGTTTCAGGACCTGGTGGATCTGCGGAGCGCTTTCCTCTTTTTTGGCGTGATCATAGTCCTCGACCCGCCGGATGAAATAGGGTTTGGCCTGGATTCCGAGATTAGGAAAAACCGTAAAAGCGGAGGCCATTTCCAGGGGAGTAGCCTCGCATGCGCCAAGTGCCAGCGGCAGGTAAGGTTCTATAGAGCCTCCAAGCCCGAAACGGCGTGCCATGACTAGGACGTTTTTTATGCCTATCAGCGAAGCTACTTTGATGGTCGGTATGTTGCGCGATTCGGTCAGCGCCTGGCGGATAGTAATCTGTCCCTTGAATTTTCCATCATAGTTGTGTGGCTGCCACACTCGTCCCAGGTTGTCGGTGAAACTGATTGGAGCGTCCAATATGCTGCTTTCGGGCGTCATCCCATTTTCAAAGGCGGTTGAGTAAACGATCGGTTTGAATGTTGATCCCACTTGGCGCATCGCCTGAGTGGCGCGGTTGAATTCGCTCGATTCGAAATCATACCCGCCGACCATTGCCTTGATTTCACCCGTGCTGTTTTGAAGGATGATAATGGCTCCTTCAATGGCCGGGCGCTGGTCGAGCAGAACTGAAGCCGTTGTGTCATCCAGTGAAATGATTTTGAAATAGGCCAGATCTCCGGTCTTTAGAATCTGCCCGGGTGTTTTCGCCTTGGTCCATGCAATTTCCTTTGCGCCCAACCTGGCCCGATACTTGCCGATCCTTACTGTAGCATCCGTATTGCCAACAGCTTCAATCAGGCCGACGACCAGGTCTTCCGGGTGAAGGGGACTGCGCCAGCCGGGATGGGAGTAATTTTCCATGTCATAGGAAGCCGATTTCAATACATTGCCTATTGGCCCGCGCCAGCCGCGGCTTTTATCCTGGTTCCGCAACCCTTCGTGCAAGGCTCTGCCGGCGGCATTCTGCATCGGGATGTTCAAGGTCGTGTAGACTTGCAATCCTTTTCTCCAGATCTCATCGGTCGAATAACGAGCTGAAAGATTTTCCCGAACCCATTCGACAAAATAAGGAGCGATTCCCGTTTCGTCATGCGTTGCTGTGCTGAGGACCAGAGGTTTTTCTTTCGCTTCTTCCGCTAAATTTGATGGAACCATATGCTCGGCAACCATCCTGTCCAAAACCCAGTTTCTGCGTTTGAGTGCTATTTCCGGATTCTGGCGGGGAGAGTACCGGGTGGGATTGCGCGGCAACCCGGCTATCATGGCGCATTCGCCAAGAGTCAGATCTTTCAGCTGTTTTCCGAAATAATTCTCCGCAGCGGCGGCCACTCCGTAAATTCCGCGCCCCATATTGTGCTGATTGCAATAGAGAGTGAGTATCTGCTGTTTGGAATACTGTTTTTCGATCTTCCAGGCTACCAGCAATTCCTTAATTTTGCGATCAAATGTCTTTTCATAGCTTCCCAGAAGCATGCGAGCCAGTTGCTGGGTAATCGTACTTGCCCCTTCGGATTTGCGCATCCTCACGATGTCTTTGTATATGGCTCGGACATTGGAGAAATAGTTGATCCCGGAATGGCTGTAAAACTGATCGTCTTCAGCCGCAAGAATGGCAAGTTGCAGAAATGGAGGGATTTCGTCGTAAGAAACAACAATTCGCCTTTCAATTGCGAATTGGCCGATTACCTTGTTGTCATCGGAGTGGATGTCGGTAATGACATCGGGCCTGTAATCTTCCAGGCTTTGTATTTTGGGAAGATTGTATCCATAGCCGAGCAGGGTTCCTACCACCGCTCCTCCGGCTATGAATGCCAGCATCAAGAATCCGAAAAATATCCAAAGCCAAATAGGAAGTCTTTTCTTTTTTTCTAAATTTTGTTCACTTCTTGCGATCATAATCGCGCGACATTATAGCACATGCAAGATTTACGATTGACGATTTACGAATGGACTCCTGCGCCGATAGTGCTTTGGCCGAATACAATCAAAATGCAGCGCGAGCTATCATTTTATTTACAATCGTCAATCGTCAATTCAAAAAGGCATTTCTTCTTCCTCGGCTGCGGCGTGATCCGGATGGCCGTTTCCTTTGGCGTCCAGGAATGTCACTCTGGCGGCTACGACATCTGTTACATATCGTTTGTCTCCCGGAGGTTTTTCATAGCTTCTCGTCTGCAGCGATCCTTCGACACAAATAAGCCGGCCTTTTCGAAGGTACTGGATGCACTGCTCCGCAGTTTTGCCAAACACCTTCACTCTGTGCCATTCCGTCGTTTTTTCCCCGTTGTTGCCGTGGTAAGTATCTGTTGCGAGGCTGAAATTCGAAACGCGCGTCCCGCCGGCGGTCGTTCTTTCCTCCGGGTCTTTTCCGAGTCTACCAATGAGAATCACCTTGTTAATAGTTCCCATTTTTGTTTCTCCTGAAATAAATGTACATCCAGATCATCGGGGTCGGGGTCGGTATCGGGGTCGAAACTGAGAAATGCCGACTCCGACCCCGAACGCTTCAATGTGCGCCATGCTATCTAATTGCCATCCCTGTTAAATGAGCGAAATAAATGCATCGTTTTGATAATGTTGATTCAAGGTAATTGGGAGTTAGGCGATGAAATACGATTTTGATCAGGATGTTGAGCGTCGGGATACGGACAGCGTCAAGTGGAGTTTATATCCTGAGGACGTAATCCCTCTCTGGGTTGCCGATATGGACTTCAGATCCGCAGAACCCATCCTGCAGGCCCTGCACCGGAGAATCGACCATGCTGTGTTCGGCTACAGCCGGCCTTCAAAAAGGCTGTCTCACCTGCTTCAGGAGCGCCTCATGCGGTTCTACGGCTGGCAGGTGACGGAGCCGGACATTGTTTTTCTGCCCGGAATCGTTTCAGGCCTCAACATAGCGTTCCAGGCTTTTGCCGCTCCGCGGGAGGGAATCGTCGTGCAGTCGCCTGTCTATTTTCACTTCCTGCGCGACCCGGTCCAACACGGAAGGATTCTCCGCGATATCCCCTTGGTTCTCGCCGGCGACAGCTATGAAATTGATTTCGATCAGCTGGAGAATGCGGTCACTCCAGATACCCGCCTTTTCGCGCTTTGCAATCCACACAACCCTGTCGGCCGCGTTTTTACGCGGACCGAATTGGAAAAAATTGCTGATATTTGTCTGCGGCATGGATTGATCATTTGTTCGGATGAGATTCATTGCGACCTTGTTTTCCAGCCATTCCGACACATTCCGATCGCGACCCTGAGTCCTGAGGTGGAAAACCGGACCATTACATTGATGTCCCCAAGCAAGACGTACAACATTGCAGGACTGGATTGCGGATATGCCCTGATTAAAAATCCTCGACTGCGAAAAAGCTGGCAGAACGCTGCATTCGGCATTGTCCCGCAAGTAAATATCATGGGGCATGTGGCTGCTCTTGCGGCGTTGAATGAAGGCCGGGAGTGGCTGGAACAAGTTCTCGTTTATTTGCGGGAAAACCGCGATTTTCTTTCGGATTTCCTGCGTTCGCGGCTCCCGGGCCTTCGGATGTGCAGAGTGGAAGCAACTTATCTCGCCTGGATAGATTGCCGGGCGGTGGGAATTAAAGGGAATCCGGCGGAATTTTTCCTCAACAATGCTCGGGTGGCGCTCAACGACGGCGCCGAATTTGGGAAAACTGGAGAGAATTTCGTGCGCCTGAATTTTGCCTGTCCACGGCAACGTTTGCTTAAAGCACTGGAGAAAATAGAGTCTGCAGTCCGCAGTCTTTAGTCTGCAGTTGATAGTAAGCGAGGGACAAACTAATATTATGTCCGGTATCGTTCCCGGCTTCTCCAACCTAAATCGATCCCGAACTAACGGCTGCAGCCTGATAACTGCAGACTATTTACTGCTATATTCTTGACAGGGTTGGAGCTGTTTGCTATATTCGTCAGGTTTTTCGCTGTTTAAAGTACGACTCGGGGGGAAGGTGCGACAATCGCAATATTCCTGACCCGTGCAGCATTTACTATTATAAGGAGAGCAAAGGTTGCCGACCTTCAATCAGCTGGTACGATCTGGCCGAAAGAAGATTCGTTATAAGACGAAGAGTCCGGCTTTGCAGGGGAGTCCCCAGCGCAGAGGAGTATGCACCAGGGTGTACACATCGACGCCCAAAAAGCCTAACTCTGCTCTGCGTAAAGTTGCGCGTGTCCGGCTTACAAACGGGATAGAGGTCACTACCTATATCCCGGGAATTGGGCACAACCTGCAGGAACACTCCATCGTTTTAATTCGCGGTGGACGTGTCAAGGACCTCCCCGGGGTTCGGTACCATGTAGTTCGGGGGACGTTAGATTCTGTCGGAGTTCAAGACAGGAAAAACTCCCGCTCCAAATATGGTGCCAAGCGGCCTAAAAGCTAATCACTTCTTTATAACTACTGTTAATGGGTGAGCGATTCGCACCCGCCGAGAATTAGTAACGGCGCTTGCCAGAAGCCGAAAAGATTCGCTCTCGGTGGGCATCCTCACCCCTCAGTAATCAGTACCTGGGAGATTTCGTTATGCCGAGGCGAAGAGAAGTACCAAAACGAGAGACGTTGCCGGATCCCGCATTTGGGAGTACGCTCATAACAAAGTTCATCAACTGCATGATGATTCAGGGTAAGAAGAGCGTCGCCGAAGGAGCTTTTTACGGCAGCCTCGAGATGGTTAAGGACCGAGCCAAGGATGATCCGGTGAAAGTCTTTAAAAAAGCCCTCGAAAATGTGAAGCCGATTCTGGAGGTTAAATCCCGACGGGTGGGCGGCGCAACTTACCAGGTCCCCGTGGAGGTGCCACAGGATCGCAGGACTTCTCTCGCGATTCGATGGCTTATTTCCAATGCAAGGTCGCGCAGTGAAAAAACCATGCGTGAAAAACTTGCAGCCGAATTTCTGGACGCCTCAAACAACAGGGGCGGAGCTATTAAGAAAAAGGAAGACACCCACAGGATGGCGGAAGCCAATAAAGCTTTCGCCCATTACCGGTGGTAAACGAGGTTATTGTGGGACGTTCCGCACCGTTAGAGCGAACCCGAAATATCGGAATCATGGCTCATATTGATGCCGGTAAGACGACTGCTACAGAGCGGATTCTCTACTACACGGGAATAACGCATAAGCTGGGCGAGTTGCATGAAGGCACCGCCACGATGGACTGGATGGAGCAGGAACAGGAGAGGGGAATTACCATTACCTCCGCTGCCACAACCTGTTTCTGGGACGACCATCGCGTAAATATTATCGACACGCCCGGCCATGTGGATTTTACAGCTGAAGTGGAGCGCAGTCTCCGGGTTCTTGATGGTGCTGTTGCGCTTTTCGGATCTGTCGAAGGCGTGGAGCCTCAATCGGAGACCGTGTGGCGCCAGGCAGACAAATATCGCGTCCCGCGCATTGGATTTGTGAATAAAATGGATCGGCCCGGAGCAGATTTCCCGCGAGTGCTCGAAATGATGCGCACCCGTTTGAATGCTGTCCCTGTCGCTGTACAGATCCCCCTTGGGACTGAGGACGAGTTTCGGGGAGTTATCGATCTTATTGATCAAAAGGCTGTTTTTTTCAGAGAGGAAACGCTGGGATCCGATTTCGAGATTGAAGATATTCCTCAGAAATATCTGACGGATGTGGCGCGCTATCGGGAGAAGTTGATCGAGATTGCGTCGGAAGTGGACGATCACATTCTCGATAAATATCTGAGCGGGAAGCCGATTTCCGGTGAGGATCTTCAACTGGCGTTGCGCAAAGGCACGATCGAATTGAAATTTGTGCCAATGCTATGCGGCTCCGCTTTTAAAAATAAAGGCATCCAGCAGCTTCTCGACGCCATAGTTGCTTATCTTCCTTCCCCACTGGAAGTACCGTGGGTAACAGGCGTTTCCTCAAACGGCGGGAGTGGGCCGGTGCGGAAACCGTCCGATGATGAGCCTTTTGCGGGACTGGTTTTTAAGATAATGACCGATCCGTTTGTCGGCCATCTCGCATTTTTCCGGGTCTATTCAGGACATCTCAAATCTGGTACGAGCGTATTTAACTCAACCCGGGATGCAGTTGAAAGGGTCGGGCGCCTGCTCAAAATGCATGCGAACAAGCGCGAAGAAATTAAAGAGGTTTATTGCGGCGACATTGCGGCGGTTGTCGGGCTTAAGAATGTCAGTACCGGTGACACTATTTGCGACAAGCAGAATCCGATCGTGCTTGAAGCCATTGAGTTTCCGGCTCCGGTAATTTCGGTGGCGATAGAGCCGAAGACAAAAAGCGATCAGGAAAAGCTGGGGATTTCGCTCGACAAGCTGATTCGTGAGGACCCCACATTCAGAGTCCACACGGACCCGGATACCGGCCAAACCATTCTTTCCGGGATGGGCGAGCTTCATCTCGAAATTCTTGTCGACCGAATGGTCCGGGAGTTTGGAGTGGCTGCCCACATCGGAAAGCCTCAGGTCGCATACCGCGAGACGATTCGCCAGCACGCAGCGGCTGAAGGCAAATTCGTTCGTCAGACGGGCGGCCACGGGCAGTATGGGCATGTGAAAATTGAACTCGATCCGCTTCCGCCAGGGCAAGGTTTTGAATTCGTCAATGAGATTATGGGCGGCGCTATCCCGCGCGAATATATCTCTCCCGTGGAAGATGGCGTTCGACAAGCAATGGAATCGGGCATTCTGGCAGGCTATGAAATGGTGGACCTTCAGGTGAAGCTTGTCGACGGGTCCTACCATGAAGTGGATTCTTCAGAAATAGCTTTTAAAATTGCCGGCTCCATGGCGCTGAAAGAGGCTGCCAGGCGCGCCAAACCTGTGCTGCTGGAGCCTATGATGAAAGTTGAAGTGGTCGTGCCCGAAGAGTATATGGGGAGTGTTACTGGTGATCTTCATTCCCGCAGGGGACGGGTCGGGTCGACAGAAAACCGCCTCGGATCGACTATCATTCAGTGCAAGGTCCCGCTTTCGGAGATGTTTGGTTATTCAACGGACCTGCGCTCCATGACTCAGGGTCGGGCAACCTACTCTATGCACTTTTCTCATTATGAGGAAGCGCCAAAAGCAGTCAGCGAAGAAGTGATCTCTAAAATCCGTGGAAAATCATCGGGCTCTTAGTCGGAGGAAAGTATGGCAAAGGAGAAATTTGATCGCAGCAAGCCGCATGTAAACATCGGAACGATTGGACATATCGATCACGGGAAGACAACGTTGACGTCGGCAATCACGATGGTGCTGCACAAGCG
>JAHFUH010000678.1 GCA_023265215.1 Acidobacteriota bacterium | reverse complement strand
AGCCAAGAGATCTCCGACATCGTTGTAAAAACGACTAAGGAAGGCACACCGGTCCGCATCGGGGACATCGCAAAAGTGCAATCTTCTTATAAGCCCGTGTATACCATTGTGACTGCCGATGCCAAACCGGCCGTACTGCTGAATATCTTCCGGCAGCCAACCGGGAATACGGTCAAGGTCGCGGACGAGGTACACAGAGAAATCGAAAACATCCGAAAAAGCCTTCCTCCTGGAATAAGCCTTGGATCGTGGTACGACCAATCAACGATCGTCAATGATTCGATCAAAAGTGTGCGGGATGCAATTCTGGTGGGACTTATTTTGGCATCGTTGATTCTGGTTCTCTTCCTGCGTGACTGGGGCACTTCCCTTGTGGCCGGACTGGTCATCCCGGCGACGGTCGCACTGACTTTCATCGTCTTGCGCCTTATGGGGGAAAGCTTCAACTTAATGACTCTCGGAGGGCTTGCAGCCGCCGTCGGGCTCGTCATCGATGACGCGATTGTGGTTGTAGAAAATATCATAATGCACCGCGATTCCGGTCAGAGTCGCGGCGAAGCGGTGCGCAGCGCCCTGAGTGAAATAAAAGCGCCGCTGATCGGCTCGACCCTGACCCCCATTGTGGTATTTCTTCCGCTAATTGCCATAACCGGCGTGACGGGAGTATTTTTCCGTTCCCTGGCACTCACAGTGGGAGTGGCTCTCCTGACGTCGCTGGCTCTTGCACTGACCTGGACTCCCACGCTGAGCCATTTTCTCATTCGCAAGGAGCGCTCGGATTCCGGCAGCGGAGAAGAAGCGGCCGCAAGAGCAGGAATCATGGCGCGGCTGGGACGTTTTTACGGATCCTGTTTGCGCGGAGCGCTGCGCCATCCGCTCATTATAGGATTTTCCTGCCTGCTGATTGTGGCGGCCTCTTGCTTCTGCTACCGCGCGCTCGGCTCCGACCTGCTTCCCCGCATGGATGAAGGAGGTTTCATCCTGGACTATTACATGCCGGCCGGGTCTTCCCTTGAAGATACAAACCGCGTGCTTACCGCGGTTGAAGAAATGCTGCGCGATATCCCGGAAGTGGAAAGCACCTCCCGTCGTACCGGCTTGCAACTTGGGCTTATCGCGGTAACGGAAGCGAATACAGGCGATTTCGCGGTGAAACTGAAACGAAACCGCAGCCGGAGCGTGGACGAAATCGAGGCCGAGTTGCGTGAAGAAATAGGGAAGCGGTTCCCAATGCTCGACATTGAATTCGTGCAGTTGCTTCAGGATATGATCGGCGATCTGACGAGCGCCCCGGAACCGATCGAGATCAAACTGTTCAGCCAGGACCAGGCGCTGCTGCGCGAATGGGCGCCGAAAGTCGCGGAGGCCGTAGAAAAGATTGACGGAGTGGTGGATGTACTCAACGGCATCAACAACACCATCAGCGGGCCTGCGATTCAATTCCAGGTGAATCCCACAGTAGCGACGCGTGCCGGATTCAGCCCCGAAGAATTGGAAGTGGACACGGCCGCTATCCTGGAAGGTGAGCCGGCTCCCACTCCCGTGGTTGTCAAAGATCGGGCTTATACAATCCGGGTGCGATTCCCCGAGGCGAATCGAGCTTCGCTGGACTCTATTCGCAACACCGTTCTGGGCAGTGGCACGGGACAAACGGCCACCCTTGGTTCTCTTTCAAGCACTGTCCAGATTCCCGGCCAGATGGAAATTCGCCGGGACAATATGCAGACGGACGCCGCAGTAACGGCGGGGCTGGAGGGTTTGGACCTGGGGACAGGGATAGCCGAAGTGCAGGATGCAATTCAGAAATTGAACATGCCCTCGTCGATTCGCGTGGCCTATGGCGGCGCCTACGAGGAGCAGCAGAAATCATTCCGCGATCTGTTCTTCGTTCTTGCGCTGGCGATTCTGTTTGTGTTTATCGTGCTCCTTTTCGAATTCGGCGATTTCGCGGCACCGCTGGCAATCCTGGCATCGGCGCTGCTCTCCACTTCCGGCGTTTTCATTGCGCTGCTCGTGACCGGAATAACGTTCAACATATCGTCTTTCATGGGACTCATCATGGTGATCGGAATTGTAGCCAAGAACGGGATTCTCCTGATCGACGCGGACAAGAAATACCGCAGGGAAGGAATGAATCCGGAAGAGGCTATGATCGCGGCCGGCGAGCGCCGCCTGCGGCCGATCATGATGACGGCCCTGGCAACTATTGCGGGAATGATTCCGTTGTCGCTGGCGATAGGCGCCGGATCCCAGATGCTTCAGCCGCTTGCAATCGCTGTCATCGGCGGCATTGCGGCTTCGATGGTGCTCTCGCTGATCGTCACACCAGCGGTGAATTTCTACGTCGCGGGCAAGCGCTAAAGAACAAATGAATTTCAGCCACTGACGAACGCTGACACACGCGGAGTCAGCATTCGTCAGCGGCTGAATCGGTTTGTCCGCGTTCATCCGTGTCGTCCGCGTATTCAGCGTCCCTGCTTTTAGACCGCGCCTGACTGAGACTCTTACCCTCGCACTTATTTTTTTGCTGAATCGCGATTATTAATCTTGCTATCCTTGACGCTATGGACGAGGAAACCAGATATGTTGCCTGAACCCCTCACGCGCTGCGAATTCGACACCGGCAATCTTCTGGTCAAACTGGATGCGGTGCTTCCGGGCAGCATTAGCGCGATCCCGCCGGTCATCGAAAAAATCATGGCTGTCGTCCAGGAAATGGGCTGCGCCGCCGGCCGCGAGTTCGCAATTGAACTGGCGTTGACCGAGGCTCTCGCCAACGCAATCAAGCACGGCAGCGCCAATGACCCGTCGAAGCAGGTTCAATGCTGCGTCGCGTGCGACCACACTCGCGGCATGCTCATCATCGTCCGCGATCCGGGACCTGGATTCGATCCCGCATCTATCCCCAACCCCGTTGTCGGCCAGAACCTTTTCGCAACCGGCGGCCGCGGGATCTATCTCATCAACCAATTGATGGACGAAGTCCGTTTCGAAAAAGGCGGCACCGAGATTCACATGCGTGTCAATCCACCTTCTACACGCTAGCCGATATTAAGACAATAAATTACTCAATCATTTGACGCCGGGCAGATCAACAATTGCTTCGATTGGAATTTCAACATTGTTTCCTGTATTGCAATTCCACGTATGACCTTTGAGATGTAATCGATTATTC
>JAHFUH010000161.1 GCA_023265215.1 Acidobacteriota bacterium | reverse complement strand
CCGCGCCCCGAAGGGCGGCCGACTCGCAGAATTGCAAGATCCTTTTGCAATTTAATGCCTATGGTCAAGCCTGAGAGTCGGCCGCAGAATGTGAAGTTATTATTGCGCGAGCCCTAAGGAGAATCACAATGATCAGCGCGCGAATCCTGATGTTTTCCGGTCATCGGAGCATTAATATCCTACCCTCCCGGAAGCGAACGGGTGTAGAATGTAATTCTACTTTCGGACATCTCATTTTCTTTTGCCCCCCAGTAGCAGCTCTGGCCAGCAGCAAGCCCAATAAATCTGCCCACCGATGGTCGTGTCGGCCACTGATATTTTAGGTATGCCAAGCAAAGGCGAAGGGACTCTATGTCTCAACCAATTCAAGAATTGCCGAGCGAAGCTGAGGTTGAAACTTTGTTTGCCCAGATCACAACGGCGCTGTGCGTCCCCGTTATCCTTGATGGCGTTGATAGACTGCCGGAAGGATACCGAATCCGCAGCCATGATTCCTACAGCCCTCTTCCCGACATCGAGATTGAAAGCACCCCAAATATAGAACAGGTGCTTGATCGGATCAGTCTTAGCACGGCCAGATTGGGATCGACTGTGCGATCCCGCCATGAACTTGCCACGCGGGCTCATGATTGCAAATTTATCATCCCAACCTCGACAGGCAAGGTCACTGTCGTTGGGATATGCACGGAGGGCGGAACAGTTCGGGCAAGAGGAGGAAATGCTTGTCAGGCCTACCAGAAATTAAACAACAAGATGACCGAAATGTTGCATCAGGCGGCATAGAGGCATAAATCTCCAAATCATCCGTATACACGGCTTCAATATAGTTTCAACGCCGCCATTTTGGAAGGAGACTCGCACATGCAAAAGGACAATGTTCTAAAGCTGAGATATCTTGGTGTAATTCCCCAGACTGGATATGTCGAATACGGCTTTCGGATTGCAAATGAGGATAAGACCGTTCGACAGTTGGTCTTGACGATAGAGGATGCCTTTTTCCAGAGAAAAGATTTGAAGTTCCAGGAAGCACCCGATCTTTGCTACCAGAAAGTCCTCATGGATCTGGACAACGAAAGCTCCGACTCAGGTGCCCCCGCTTTTATTCCGGTGACCGCTTTGGACATCGCTCATTACAGAGACTTGCACCCGACCGCTAAATTGCGAAAAACTTTTAAGGAAATAAGATCGTCTCATCGAACCGATCCGGAATCGCACCATGTAAACTGAACTTGCGTGACGAGTGTTTTGACACATCAATCCGCCGGTAGGCGAATAACATTTTACTGGTCCCAATTATCAAAGTCCCGAACGCCGCCAAACCTCCTACCCTTGGGAGCAAGGAGAAGCTGAAAAATAACGGTCACCTGAAAATCTCATTCAACACCGCAGCTACCCTCACCCCGGCTTTCGCAAGCTGCATCTGGATCAACGGCAATGCCATGCGGAAATAATCGTCTCCGATTTTGGTTCCAGATGGCATAGCCGTATTGGTCCCCGGCAAACAGTACGCCGTCTTTGCTACCTGAAGAGTGTCGGTAGCCCAATCCCCTGGAGTCTCTTTCGCCCACTCAGCCGCCAGCCGATTCGGGCTATCTCCATCTGAAGCCGAGGAAATTGGGAAGGGCTGATATTATGAACTGTCCCTACCAAGTTGGAAGGCAAACTTTTCTTTAGTCTCTATTGATCGCTGTTTGACGTTTTCGCCTGGCTTGACGATAATAGTCGTGTATCCGTTCCCAACCTTAATGTTGTATATCTTCCCGATTCCCAGCCAGACGCCCCGATAAATGACTTCTTGTAGCGTTGTTTTCATAGTTTTCTCAAATGTCGAGAGAAGAAATAGCCATCACTAAGACCAGCGGACATTCTGCCTAAAAGCTCTCAAACTGCTCCAGATACTCTTATACCCGTGGGAAATTATCGTGTCAGTTCAGTATTGCTCAGAGAGCTGGTCAGAATTGCTCATCCCGGTTAATGACAGGAAATTACCGTGGAATGCATGTGGAAGTCAGCACCTCGGGCAAAGTCGGGAATTACCGAGGATTCGATATCGATTCTAGGAGCCTGTCCGAGTATTAGGAGGGGCCGCGTTCCTGGCTTCGCGCGGGCAGATGCAAGGCACCGCGACGCAGGCGATGCGGGGACATCGTCGAGGAGCGGCAACGAAGCAGATGCCCGCGCGAAGCCGGAACCCGAAGGGATCTGGGTCCGAAGGCCCAGCCGCATGGGGGTAGCAGGGCGATCGCCGCGTTGCTCGTCGTCAACGATGTCCCCGCATCGCCTCCTCCTCGCGCCTTGCGCTCGCCCTGCAAGCCCCATGCGCGCGGCCCCTCCTAATACTCGGACAGGCTCCTAGTCGTGCAGGACTACGCTGAGCAGGCCACTATGAACCGTCAATCCGTTGTCATCGTAATTGATAAAGCCAAGCCCGCGGAATTTGTTCATGAAATGACTGACTCTCGACCGGGTCGTGCCGACCATTTGTGCCAGGTCATCCTGACTGATTCTGGGAAGCACAGCTTCGGCTCTGCTTTCCTTGCCAAAATGGGCGAGCAGCAGAAGAATCCGAGCCAGTCGTTTCTCGCTTGAATTGAAAAGCTGGTCGACGAGATCCGCTTCGTATCGAATGTTGCGTGAAAGCAGATGCGTGACAAACAATTCTGAAACTTCATGCTGTTCGTGAAGCAGACGAATCATCAGCGATTTCTCAATCCTGTCGAGAGTGCAATCTGTCATGGCGACAGCCGTCGCCATGCGCAATTGCTGGCCTGCGATGCATCCTTCGCCAAAGAATTCACCTGCGTTCAGAACGGCGACAATCGCTTCTTTGCCCTCTTGGGATATAACGGCGAGTTTCACCCTTCCCCGCCTGATGTAGAATAAGGAGTCCGCCGGCTGTCCTTGTTGGAAGAGGGTATGGTCCTTTCCGCATTCCATAAGGGTCTTCCCGCGGAAAATGCCGGTGAGAACGGCTTCCCAATCGACAATCTGGCTTTTCGAATTAGCCACAAAGGCCTCCGCCTAATTTATAAAAAAGACCTCAAAATTATACATTCCGCCAGATACCAATTCTATGACTGTTTTATGGGGGCTGGATCTGCAAAGTTCCCAAGTCCAGCAGCCCGTGGTGAAAGTACAGAAGGCCGCGTTCCGAGCGCCGCGTGGGCAGATGCAAGGCGGCGCCATCGTCGAGGAGCGCAACGCAGCAGATGCCCACGCGGCGCCGGAACCCAAAGGGGATCTGGGTCCGAAGGCCCAGCCGCATGGGAGTTGCGAGGCGATCCCCCCGCACGCAAGCCCCATGCGCCCGGCCCTCTGTACTTTCACCACAGGCTGCTAGGAGCCGCAGCTTGCTAAGACATTGCCGCAACAATGAGCAATATTGAACGGACGGATGAGCAGTAGTGCACTGACAAGAGAATTGGATCGAGTTATAAAAGCAAAGCAGCATGTGTAGATGCCGGCCCGGGTCGAGTCCCCACAGACGCAAATCGGCTTTGATGCATCCTGAAAATTTTAAAAAGGCCGAATCCTAAGGAGAACCCAATGATCCGCACTCCCATCCTGATGCTTTCATTTTTCTGGGCCGTGCTTTCCGTACCTTCCATCCATGCACAGAATCTTTCCAAGTATCGTGATTACCAACTTGGCATGGATTTACCAGCGGTGGCTGAGTTGGCGGGCATGAAACCGGCTCAAGCGAAGATGATTCACGAACGTCCGGCAGTCATTCAGGAACTGGAATGGCAGCCGGGAATTTCTGTCGCTGCTTTACCTTCAACGGACCCGGTCCGGGAGATCCTCTTCGGTTTTTACAACAACCAGCTCTATCGAATTGTGATCAATTATGATCAGTACAATACCGAAGGTCTAACCAATCAAGATCTTGTTGACGCTATTTCGGCAAAGTATGGGACGTCAACCGTGCCTGTTGCTCAGGTCATCAGCTCCTCCTCGTCGCAGGTGTATGACGATAGCGAAAAAGTCATTGCGCGTTGGGAAGACTCCCAATACTCCGTGAATCTTTTCCATTTCACCTACAAGTCAGATTTTGGAATGCTTTTGTTTTCTAAACGGTTGGATGCCCTGGCCTCGGCGGCTATTGCTCAAGCGATCCACATGAACGAGCAAGAAGCACCTCAACGTGAGATTGAACGGCAAAAGAAGCAGGATGAGGAAAAGCTTGCTGCGGGCCAGAAAGCCAGACCTGCGAATAAAGCCGGCTTTCGGCCCTAAGGGTTCGCGCAAAAATAAGTTCACATTCTGGCGCGAGCGCCGGGTGGGCAGATGCAAGGCGCCGCGACGCAGGCGATGTGGTTCATCGCCGAGGAGCGGCAACGCAGCAGATGCCCGCTCGCCGGCGCGCCCCGAAGGGCGGCCTACTCGCAGAATTGCAAGATCCTTTTGCAATTTAATGCCTATGGTCAAGCCTGAGAGTCGGCCGCAGAATGTGAAGTTATTATTGCGCGAGCCCTAAGGGTCGCGATATGAAAAGCCTCTCGGGTATAGACATCATGCTGTGAGGCACTCCTTATGCGATCTAATCCGACTGCATCCCTATGAGAGGCGTCATGGACCATTCAACGGTTTTGCTTGTTGGCGTAGCAATTATTGTTCTGTATTTCTGGAGCACCATCAATCTCCTGATTTTACGTTCCGGTTTGTCTTTGATTTCGTCCACTGGCTTAATTTCTACCACTCGGCTTTCCATTTTAAAATGCATCTATTCTTCCCAGCGCCCGGAGTGCTCCGTGTTCTTCCGTGTAATCCGTATCCTCCGTGTCCTATCTTTAGCTACCTACAAGAAAAATCGTATGTCTAAATAGTTTAAGAAAGGCAGTTCAGAGTTCCCAGTTTGAAAATGAGTTGAAGCCTTCATGATCTTTTCTTCTTCTGGCTCCTGGCTCCTGACTTCTAAATCCCCGAGCGCGGCCTGACAGTTTCGAATTCCACCAAGTGTCGCGCGCGAGGGGATTTCAAGGGGCAAAGCCCCTTGGCTAGCTATTAATGTCTGCTTACCAATGAACTGATTAGTATGTCGCCCGCCACTCGTCTTGCTTAAGATTCCGATCCGCACGCAGGAATGCCACGGCAAAGAGAAACATCAACCTGGCGTCCCGAAGAAAATTCAGGAACACCCCTTGGGGGCGAATGGCAAAGATCTTCCTGCGACGCCAGCATTTCCAGGTCTTGTTCCAGAACTTTTGAATATCCATTCGCGAGTAAGTCACTCGTCTTGCAAAATCGAGATTGAGGTCCCGGAAAGCCAGCGACAGCCTGGAAGGCACGCGCAACTCCGGAACATGCGCCATGGCCCGGTAATAAGCGACCTGCAGTTCCGCGGTCCGCAGGTTGCGATTGACCTCCGCCCTCACCCGCTTCAGCTCCGATATGAGGCGCAGCTCGGCCTCGCTGCGTTTGCGGGTCTGCAGCCAGAGCTCTTCCATCTCCAGCAGCAGCGCTATCCACTTGCGTATGAGGCGCCGCACTTCGCGAAAACGGCGCGCAAAGTGCCGGACGCGCGATTCCACAGGGAAACCAGGACGGCGGTCCGTGCGGTCTTTGATTCGGAAGAGACCGTGGATCATGGGATGACCGCCTTCGATGTGCACGGAATTTTTATACCAGATGAAATTGCGCAGAATGTTCCAGTAATTCTCGGGATTGGCGTTCGCCAGAACGTCCCGCATGTATTCAAAAGAGTAGAAGCTTCGCCACGCTTTCCGGTACGTTGCATACCACTCGCCGGGTGCGAAGTTCGGATGCCGCGTGGTCTCATGAAAGGAATCATAGGAGTTCAGATCAGGCTCCATGAACTCCCCTGCATGCAGCATCCGTGCATGATCCTGTGAGCCGGGCAGCGGAGTCAGCATGAAGAACGACGCCTGCTCCACGCCGAGGTCCTGCTTCAGGCTGTTGACGTCTTTTTCAACCGATTCGGGAGTGTCGAATGGGAAGCCGATGATGTAGGCGATGTGTGTGGCGATCTTTGCCCCATGCCATGCCGCGATCATCTCCCTGTACTCCTGTATTTTGTTCTGGGCCTTACCCGCGGCTTTCAGGTTTTCCGGATTGATGCTCTCCATCCCGATAAAAACCTGCGTGCAGCCAGCCAGAGAGGCCAGTTCAATAAAGTCCGCGATCTTGTAGGACTGGGTGTCCGCCTGAATCATGAAGCAGATTGGAATACCTTCTTCAACTCGCAGGCGTGCAAGCATCTCGAAAACATCACGCCAGCAGGCATTTCTTGCGAAGTTGTCGTCGGTAAAGAAATAGTAGTTGATGCCGAATCGCTTATAATTGTCGCGAATGGCGCTGGTCAGTGTCTCAACAGACCGGAAGCGCACTTTACGCCCCTGCACGCTAATGATTGTGCAGAAGCTGCAGTTGTAGGGGCAGCCCCGGCTGCAGTCGATCGTGCCGATTTTTGATGCGATGAAGAGCCTCTGGTACGCAGGGTTGATCATCGGCACGGGCTGGTTGCAAAGATCGGGCTTCCTGTCCAGGAAATCGTAGATCGGTCTGAGCCTGTCGTGGAGCGCATCCTCGAGAATATCGCCCCAAGTCTCTTCTACCTCACCTTTAACTATGGTGATACCTAGATCTGTCAATTCCTGGATTCCAGATCCGATTTCCGAAAATGGAATGCCGCTGACGTGAAACCCTCCTATAAGCACCTGCAGACCTCCCGAGCGGAAGCGGCGGGCAAGGTCGGCGGCGCGAGGAAATTGATTGGATTGAACGCCAACGAGTGCAACAACCGTCCGATTTCGAGGGAGTTTGTTGGAGTGAATGATCCTGTCGACAGGGATCGGCTGGACTGTATCGTCGAAGATTCGTGTCCTTAGCTCGATATCGAAGCCAAGCGCCCTGCGGCGCTTCAGATCTTCGGTAAGGCTGAGAAGGCAAGCCAGCGTGTTGCTTGGCAGAACGCCACGGAAATGACGAATGACGTAGCCGTCGTCATCATACTTGGAGGGCTTGATTAGAACTACGTTCAGGCGCCTGCATACTGTTTTTTTCGCAGAGGCTTGCGGCGTCATAGCTTCAGATTCTCCATATGTATGTTTGTATCTTGAATGAAATGCAGCCAAACGAGTATGCGCCAGCAATTACGCTTGTTAGTACTGCCCTGAGAATTGAAAAGAATCCGTAGTCTGGACTCATATTTCGCATGTCAATAAAAGCGAAGTACTGTTATTGAAAGGATGGGCTGCTAGCTCGACTGAATTATTTCAATCTCTCCCGCGATGGATTCTCTAGCCGCATCTAATGCCCGCCGAAGGTCGACAATTTTACTGTCGGTCCAATCCATCCCGCGAGCCAGCCCCTCCTGTAGCTTTTCTTCTATATCCCCGATGATATTATCGATGGAATGCTGCAACTCAAGCTGCGCAGCTTCCGCTTTGTTCCTGGTATTTTCGGCGAACTGACGGATGTCACGACGCGTTTTGCGTCCAGACTGCGGAGCAAACAGGATCGCGATCCCCGCTCCCAACAATGCACCCGCTATCAATGCAGCAGTAGTGTTTATATTCACGTTTTTATCAGCCATGGCACATTTCCTTTCTACGGGATATCGAACTTTTCTGCTCGCGATCCAGCTGCCGGACATTTCCAAAATTTCATACTTATTATTTCCGGGGACAATTCGCGCGTCTGCTCAGTTCAGCTCACGCCTATGGTCAAAATTGATCATATCTCATGCGGCACACATTACATACTCGGACAGGCTCCTAGCCAGGAGAATATGTCACGGACCTTGCGCCGCGCTCAATGTGTGGTATTCGTAGCATTGGTTCTCCTTTTGTGAAATCGCCTTACCCCGCCCTCTTAAAGTCGATATATCCACGCTCCACATCCGTGCGGATCAACTGGACGCGGAGCCTGTGGCCGACGTCCACGCCTTTGAAACCGCCCTCCAGTCTTCCTTCAATGGGCGGACGGAAAATGCGGACCCACGTCCCTTTGTCGGACGCGCCAGTGACTATGGCATCGAACTGCTCCCCGATCCTTGATTGCAGCAGCATGGCGGCGGCGGATTTCCCGACCTGTCTTTCGACCTTCTTCGCTGCGTCCTCCTCTTCGGTGCAATGCTTCGCGAGCGCCACCAGTTCATCGTTGTCATAGGGCAACAAACCTCCCGCCATCGCTGCTTTCAGCAACCGTTGCGTGATCAAATCAGGGAATCGGCGGTTCGGGGCGGTGGAGTGCGCATAGTCCTTGACCGCAAGTCCGAAGTGCCCGGCGGCGCTGTCTCCCGGAAGTTGGACGACGTATTCGCCGGCGCCCAGCAGCTTGATGACACTGAGAGAAAGATCGGGAAAGCGGAGCTCATCAGCGGCTTTAGCCGACACCAGGAATTGCTCCAGGGCCTTTGAGTCGGGATCCTTGGGCAGCGTCGAGCCATGCTCGGCGGCAAGCTCGATGATCCGGTCCCAGCGTTTGGGGGTGCGGACAACGCGCCGCAGCGATGGGAACTTATTGGACGCGAGGTAGCGTGCAGCAACGCCGTTGGCAGCGATCATGAAATCCGCAATGAGATCCTTGGCTCTGTTCTGTTGGTCGGTTTCCAGCTCCTTGAGCTCATCTCCGACAAATACCGGGCGCGCTTCGGTCGTTTCGAGACTCAGCGCGCCGTGCTCGTGCCGGGCGGTTTTCAGTTTTTGAGCCACGCGGTCCTGGAGCCGGAGGTTTTGGTCGAGACCGTCGACCGTGCCGATCTCTTGCGGCATTGGTCCGTTACCCTCCAGCCAGGAGGCAACGCTGTTGTAAGCAAGCTTGGCACGATTGCGCACCGTCGCCCTATAGAGGTCCGAACCCTGTATTGATCCGTCCGCCGCAACGATCATTTCAATGACGACGGCAAGGCGGTCCGATTCATAGTTGAGCGAGGTAAGATCGGTGGAGAGCTTCTCGGGCAGCATCGGGAATGTCCCTCCAGCGGTGTAGACCGAGGTGGTGTTTTGCCGCGCATGATCGTCCAGCGCGGACTGCTTCTTGACGACACCATCCACATCGGCAATGGCGACAAGGATTTTTGCGGCTCCCGCGGGCATTGCTTCGGCAAAGGTAAGCTGATCCAGATCGCGCGAATCATCGTTGTCAATGGAGCACCAGAGAAGGTTCCTGAGATCGCGCGTCGATTCATCACTTCGTGCTGCCGGCCCGCGGACTTCGTCAAGTTCGGCAAGTGCCTGACTCGAAAAATCCGGAACAAGTCCTTTTTCCAGCATTATCCGATGGGCAATTCTCCGCAGGATAGAGCGGTGTTGTCTGTCGTCGGTATTCTCCATAATGTCCCCTTTCTAAAATAGCATAGCCATCATTCGCCAAACCTGCGGTAAAACCAAGTCTTCACCAGCTGGGTCAGGACCACGTAACACACCAGCATGATCGCCAGCAGCAACCAGTACCGGGATGGAAGCTGGACAAACCCGAGCGCGCCGGCCAGGGGCGAAACCGTAAGCCAGGCGCCGGCCGCGACGATGATTACCGA
>JAHFUH010000160.1:7502-9511 GCA_023265215.1 Acidobacteriota bacterium | reverse complement strand
ACGGCATCGAATCTTTTTTGAACAGCAGCCCAATCGATTGCCTTGAAGAAAGCTTCAATATAGTCGGCGCGCTTCAACCCGTAATCGATCATGAAGGCGTGTTCGAAAACATCCATGATCAAAATAGGTACCGCCGCGGCTAGATGGCCCGTATCGTGCTCGTTGATCCACGTATTCAGGAGTTGATCGCCCTTGGGATCGAAGTAGAGAATTGCCCATCCGATTCCCCGCATTGCCCCAACAGACTTGAACGCCTTTTCCAAGTTTTCAAAAGACCCGAATCCCTCGGCGATTTTTGCTTGGAGCTTTGAAGCTTTGTCTAACGCGAGGCCGCCTTTCACCATGTTCCCAAAATAAAGCTCATGAAGCCTCATTCCGTCGAATTCCCACCCAAAGCGGCGTTTCATTTCCGCATACTGCGGCGTCCCCGCTTTCCCTTGTTTCTCAATCTCCGCGAACTCTTCCATCAGCTTGTTTGTGTTCGTTACATATCCGTTATAAAGCGTGAAGTGATTCGTCAAGAGCTGATTACTGAACCCTTCTGTGCCCAGCAGCTTTTCGAAATTCATTGCCTCGTATTTCATCAATCCTCCTTTTCCTTTTGATGCCCCAATCCAAATTCCAATATCTTTGACCTGAAGTTTAGGCTAAATCCTGTGCTTCGACTAGATCTTAAAATAATAGTTTTTTCTGGCCGATAAGGATGCAGTGGGCAGTAGTCGCAAAGATTCGAGAATCTTTAACTGTCCACTGATGACTGCAGACTTTGCTTGATAGTATTAAGAGAAAAGCGTAGTCTTCCATACTTTTAGGGCATTTTTTTGCTAACGGGAGGTCCAGACGATGAAGATGAAGCTTTCCAATCGAGCGCGGAATACGCCTCCTTCCCCGATTCGCAAGCTAGCCCATTTAGCCACTAAAGCAAGAAATTCAGGAATTCATGTTTACCACCTAAACATTGGCCAGCCTGACATAGAATCGCCTCGGGAATTCCATGAAGGGCTTCACCTGTTTAAGCAGAAAGTTGTCGCCTATGAACAGTCTCAAGGCAATGAGGAGCTGTGTATTGCGTGGTCCAATTACATCAACAGAACCCTTGGGATTGAAACCCTGCCCGAACAGTTTCTGATAACGGTGGGCGCCAGCGAAGCGCTGGTGTTTCTGTTTATGATCTGCTGCGATCCCGGCGATGAAGTCATCACCTTCGATCCGACCTACGCCAATTATCTTGGTTTCGCCGCAATTACCGGAGTGGAGTTGGCGCCCGTTCAGAGCAAAACGGAAGAGGGTTTTACTTTGCCGGACCGGGCCGAAATCGAAAAGAAAATCACGAATCGCACACGCGCAATTCTGCTGTGCAGCCCCAATAATCCAACGGGGACTGTGTGCAGCAGGAAAGAGCTCAATTCGCTGCTCGAGGTTTGTGAAGAAAACAACATTTTCCTCATTGTGGACGAAACCTATCGCGAGTTCGTTTACGACGAACTCAAGCCGCTTTCAATACTGCACCTTGCGCCGAACAACAAACGAGTGATCGTGGTCGACAGCCTGTCCAAGCGTTTTAGCTTGTGCGGGGCGCGAATCGGTTGTCTGCTCACATGCAATGAAGAAATCATGAGCGCCAGCCTCCACATCGCCCAGGCACGTCTAGCCGCTCCAACTATTGACCAATTTGCCTCCGCCCATATGCTCAACCACATCGGACCTGGATATCTGGAGGGCGTAATAGGTGAATTTCATTTACGACGTGACGCCCTTTATTCCAGTTTGAGAGAAATACCTGGCGTAACAGTGCATAAACCCAAAGGCGCCTTTTACACGGTAGTGCAATTGCCGGTGGATAACGCTGAGGATTTTGCTGCCTTTATGCTTTCTCAGTTCTCCTATGCCAATAAGACAACCTTCATCGCTCCTGCAGCCGGATTTTATATGTCGCATGCACAAGGTCTGCAGCAGGCAAGGCTCGCTTTTGTTCTGAAAAAGAGCGAGATTGAAGGTGCCATTGAAGC
>JAHFUH010000160.1:0-7402 GCA_023265215.1 Acidobacteriota bacterium | reverse complement strand
CCAATAAGACAACCTTCATCGCTCCTGCAGCCGGATTTTATATGTCGCATGCACAAGGTCTGCAGCAGGCAAGGCTCGCTTTTGTTCTGAAAAAGAGCGAGATTGAAGGTGCCATTGAAGCACTTGCTGCTGGACTAGATCAGTACCGAAAAAGATAAATTGCGGATCTACACATATCTTCATCAATGTGTAACATTTTTGGGGTCCGCTGCTTAGGGTATGCGCAAGAATTACTTGGCATTTTGGCGCGAGCGCCGGACGGACAGATGCAAGGCGACGCGACGCAGGCTATGCGGTGTCATCGTCGAGGAGCGGCAACGAAGCAGATGCCCGCCCGCCGCCGCGCCCCTTCGGGCCAGCAGCAAAATGCCAAGTAATTCTAGCGCATGCCCTTAATTCGGATCCTGTTTAACTCTCCAGTCAAAACAAGACAATACGCAAAACAGAATCTTGAAAATGCGAAGCCATAGGCTGTAATGTAGACACGGCGTCCTGCCGCGCAGCTCGAAGGCAGCGAGACGCCGCATCTATCTTATGAATACTCCAAAGCATGTGACACTGTATACGGATGGCGGCTGCATCAACAATCCGGGCCCGGGAGGTTACGGTGTGGTGCTGCTCTACAATTCCAATCGAAAAGAGCTGTCCGGAGGATTTCGATATACCACCAACAATCGGATGGAAATCTATGCCGCAATCGCAGGGCTTTCTGCACTGAAAGAGCACTGCCGCGTTACCGTCTTCAGCGATTCACAGTACCTCGTCCACTCCATAGAGAAGGGATGGGCGCGCAGATGGAAGGCGAACGGCTGGAAGCGCAGCAGCAAAGAAAAGGCCATCAATCCTGATCTGTGGGAGAAACTCCTCGCCCTGTGTGACATCCATCAGGTGGAATTCCAATGGGTTCGCGGTCATGCGGGAGAGAGCGAAAACGAACGCTGCGATGAACTAGCCAAAGCTGCATCTTCAGGTTCTAACCTGCCCGAGGATGCAGGCTATCACGGTTCTGCGCTGTAAAGACGGCGGAAATTTTCCGCCGCTGCTTCCATCACTTCTCTCTCATGCACGCCTTTCAGCTCGGCAATGGCTTTCAAGGCAATAACAGCATTAGCCGGTTCATTGCGGTCCCGGGCCGTCGGGCCAAGAACCGGGCTGTCTGTTTCTATCAGTAAAGACGAAAGAGGCAGCTTTTTTACGAGCTTCTGTTTTTGTTCGGATCGGACAATAGACGGGGGTATTGAAAAGAAAAAGCCTGCTTCAACTGCAGGCATGGCTGCTGAGGCCTTTCCGTCAAAAGCATGCATCTGCACTTTCCGAGCTGCGCATTCAAGCAGCATTGTCACCGCGTGACGTCCAGCCGAACGGGAATGCACATTGAGCGGCATCATCAATTCCAGGCTTAAATCAATAAAGCTCCTGAAGATTTCGCGCTGAATTTCCAAATCGGGCTCTTCTTTAACAATCCAGTAATCCAGGCCCACTTCACCGATAGCCGCAAGCTTGCTCCTGTGGTTTCGAATAAAGTCCCGCATGATCCCGGCAAGTTCCAGATCCAGATATTTTGGGTAAAGACCCGCCGCCGCACGAATCATGGGATGACGCGCAGCCAACGCGAGGTTTTTCTCGGCGTCCGCCATGTTCTCGCCAACTGCTAGGATTGCCGCAACGCCGGCAGTCTTCGCTCTATCCAGAACCTGATCCAGGTCCGTGTCGAATACTGGATCGCACAAATGAGCGTGAGTGTCGGCTATCTCCATTTGTTCAGCGTTCATCCGCGTCCTTAGTTTTTCTGTTTATTGAATTTGGCCATAAGGTCATGAATGGAGGAGGGCTTCTTTTCCGGAGGGGGAGTGGGCGCTTTCTTTCCCGCTGGCTTTCCAGCCCGGCCAAGGGATTTCATCGACAGCGAAATCCTTTTCAAAGGTTGGTTGACTTCCAGGACTCGCACTTTCACGATCTGTCCCACCTTGACAATCTTCTTGGGATCGTCGACAAACCGGTCGGCGAGTTGCGAAATGTGCACGAGCCCGTCCTGGTGAACTCCTATGTCTACAAACGCTCCGAAGTTGGCTACATTAGTCACGATTCCTTCCAGTTCCATCCCTGGGATCAGGTCCTTGATTTCCTTCACTTCTTCTTTGAAAGTTGCATAGCGAAATTCGGCGCGCGGATCGCGGCCTGGCTTCTCCAACTCAGCCAGGATGTCGCGCAGCGTCGGTTCGCCAATACTCTCAGTGACATATTTTCTCGGATCGACTGCGCTGAATTTATTGGAAGCCCCCGTAATGCCATTCAGCGTTATATTCATATCTTGAGCCATCTTTTCCACAATGAAATAGCTTTCAGGATGGACGGCTGTGTTGTCGAGAGGATTTTCCCCATCTCGAATTCGCAAAAATCCCGCTGCCTGCTCAAAAGTTTTGGGCCCAAATTTGGGTATTTCGAGCAATTCCCTTCTATTCCTGAAAGCGCCATGTTCATTACGGAAGTTGACTAAATTTTTCGCCACCGAGGGCGACACTCCCGCAACAAATCCCAGAAGCTCTTTGGACGCCAGGTTCAAATCAACCCCAACATAGTTGACGCAGCTTTCTACCGTCTCGTCGAGCTTTTGCTTGAGCAGCTTTTGATCCACATCATGCTGATATTGCCCGACGCCAATGGACTTAGGATCAATTTTGACAAGCTCGGCCAGGGGATCCTGCAGCCGGCGGGCGATGCTTACGGCTCCGCGCACAGTTAGATCTAGTTCGGGGAATTCTTCGATCGCCACTTCGCTCGCCGAGTAGACCGAAGCGCCTGCTTCGCTTACTATGACTTTGACCGGTTTCTGCTCCGATTGGGCCAGGGCCTCCGCGACAAATGCCTCGGTCTCTCGTCCTGCGGTTCCATTACCGATCGCAATGAGTTCAATTTGATGTTTTTCAATCAATCTTTTCAGGCTTTCGAAAGCCTGGGAACGTTCTGCATCGGATTTGTGAGGGTGGACCGTCTCGTACTCCAGCAGCTTCCCTGTCCGGTCCACGGCGGCAACTTTGCAACCCGTCCGAAATCCGGGATCTATTCCCAGGGTAGGTTTCATCCCTGCAGGGCTGAACAGCAGCAATTCGCGGAAATTCGTTTCAAAGGTCCGGATGGATTCCCTGTCGGCGGCAATCTTCTTTTCGAGCCGGACCTCACCGATGAGCGTGGTTCTCATCAGGCGTTCGAAAGCGTCTTCAATCATTTCCCTATAGAAATTGCGCACATTCTGGTTTGCCGAGCGTATCTCCCGCGACTCGAGATAGGAGGACACCGCCGCAGTGTCAAACTCGATAGTGAACGTGAGAACGCCCTCGCTTTCACCGCGCCGGAGCGCCAGCATGTTATGAGGGGCGATATCCTTTACCTTGGCCTTGTAATCGCGATACATTTCGTACTTGGTCGTGCCGACCGGATGTTCTTCTTTGATCTTCGAAGTGAAGAATCCTTCATTCATCAGGTAGTCGCGCAAATGCTGCCGGAGTTCGGCCTTTTCCGAGACTTCTTCCGCCAGTATATCGGAGGCGCCCTTCAGCGCTTCTTCCGCAGACTGAACGCCCAGTTCGACCGAGATATATTTGGCTCCTTCGGCGGTAAGATCGGCAATCGCAGCATCGGTTTCATTCAGCGCTTTGACGAACAGGGCCAGCGGATCGAGACCCTTTTCCCTGGCTATAGTTGCGCGCGTTCGCTTTTTGGGCTTAAACGGAAGATAGAGATCTTCAAGTTCGGTTTTTTGAAGACAGGCTTCGATTTTGGCCTTTAGGTCATCCGTCAGCTTTCCTTGTTCTTCGATTGATTTGAGTACTGTGCTTTTCCGTTCTTCGAGCTCCGACAGATATGAGTGCCTTTCAAGCAGCGCCCTGAGATGCACTTCGTTCATTTCGCCCGTCCTTTCTTTTCGATAACGGGCTATGAAGGGAACCGTTCCTCCTTCAGCGAAAAGAGCGAGCGCGTTTTGCACCTGGTTGAGACCCAGCGAGAGTTCCTGCGCAATCAACTGCGGAATATTCATATATCAGACCGTAAGATAAAAGTTAAACATGCAAACTGCGAGGTGTCCTTATCCCTGTTTGCCCTGCAATTGTCAATAAACTTGCTGGCTATTTTTCGATTTGTTTTTCACTGTCGACTGCAGGTTGCTGACTGGCAATTAGTAAAGGCCTGGCGATTGCCCAGGCGGCGATTGTCATGCCGTCCCAGATAGTTCCACTCAGGATCAGATCATCTATTTCTTTCATTGTGAGGCGCACCAGCTCCATGCTTTCGGTTTCATCCGGGCGGGTGCCAGCATACGCGAGATTCCTCGCGATATAGACCCTGCAGATTTCATCGAGTAACCCGTTGCACGGATTGAAATTGCCCACCGCCTCGAGCTGCCCGGCCAAAAAACCGGTTTCTTCGACTAATTCGTCCCGCGCGGTTATATCGTAATTCGCTCCATCCTTTAAACCGCCGCATGGAAATTCAATGCTGTCGCGATTTCCCGTGTACCGGTATTGCCGCACCAGGAGTAGTCCCCCGTCCCGCTCAACCGGTACCACCATGGATGATCCGTTCGTTAGGACATAATGATAATCTCCAACCTTTCCGGAAGGGAATTCGACCTGATCGAGGCAGTATTTCCACCAGGGATTTGTAAACATAATGGCTTTGGTAATCGGGATGCAGGGTTTCATAGGATTCCTATGCTCTTTTCGCAGAGTCTTCGGTATAGGTGGGATCGGCGCCAATCCACGTGGCGTCGGCCGTTGGCCCATAAATGGCCGGCACCGGTTTGTCGAGCATCCGGAGGTATACTGCTAACTGGGTTCGATGATGCGCAGTGTGGAGAACGCGCCGCCAGAAAATCCAAATTCTCTGGCGCTCGACATCAAAGAAGCTCGTTTTCTGCAACCACCATTTCTCATCTTTTCCTGCAAGGCAATCGAGCCGTTGCCCGGCCAATTCACCTATCTTTTCAGAGAAAGCTATCACCGTCTGTTCCGCAGGAAGCGGCTTTTCAGGCTCCGATAGGCCGAGGAATTCAGCAAAAAAGCGCCGTTCGGAAAGGATCTGGTGCCGCATGATGTCCAGGACCGTTCCGGAACGTTTGTGCGGGCGATAGCCTAATTCCTCGTCGGCAAACGCCCGCCATATTGAAGACACCTTATTGGTCTCGCTGGCATAGACATCGAGCAGATGCTGAAAAATCGGGTTTGCCGCAACAGGAATTCTCGAATCGCGTATTGCAGAGAATCGATACATCATCGGCATGTGCGTTCACCTCCCTATACCCAATATTGCCATTTAGTATGGAAATCCCCAAGTTACTACCTTCATTCGCGGTCGGCTGTTGGATTTGGCTATTTGCGGCCACTTCATTTTATGTTTCAATGCTGCCATCATGGCGTCAAGATCCGGGGAAATGCGTAACCTGCTGAAAGGAGTATCACGTTCTTTTTACCTAACGCTTCGAATCTTGCCCCGTCCCATATACACTCCCCTGAGCATTGCGTATTTGCTGGCCCGCTCAACAGACACGATTGCCGACACGAGCCTCGTTGCCATTAGCCGGCGGCGCGAGCTGCTGCTCGATTTTCGGCAAATCATTTTTAAAACATGCGAAGGTCAATCATGCCCCGCTCCACAATTCAACGATCTGGCACAGACAACCCAGGCGACACTCGCTGAACGAGAATTGCTGGCGAAAGCAGCAAAAGTTTTGGATTGCTTGAGATCACTGGGAAATCACGACCGGCTGCTGGTGCGCTCCGTATTGGAGACCATTATCCGCGGGCAGGAAATGGACCTGATTCGCTTCGGAGCTGCATCCCCGGATCAAATCGCTTCGCTTGACACTGATTCAGACCTCGATGAATACACCTACTGCGTAGCCGGATGCGTAGGAGAATTCTGGACAAAGGTTTGTTGTTTGCATCTGTTGCCGGGAGCGCATCTGAAGGAAGCGGTCCTGCTGGCCAACGGCATCCGTTTTGGGAAAGGACTTCAGCTTGTCAATATTCTGCGCGATTTGCCGAAGGATCTCCGTCTTGGGCGCTGCTATATCCCAGCCCACCGCCTCTCCAATATTGGGATGAAGCCTCAAGATCTTCTGGAATCTGCTGCAATCGACCGGTTTCGTCCTCTTTACAATAAATATTTGCAGCTGGCCGAGGAGCATCTGCTCGCCGGTTGGGAATATGTCGGAATGCTTCCATTTCGCCAGTTGCGCATCCGATTAGCCTGCGCATGGCCGCTGCTGATCGGCATCAAAACCCTGGCGCGCTTGAAAACAGACAATGTCCTTGATGATGGTCACCGCGTCAAGATCAGCCGCTCTGAAATCCGGCGCATTATATGTCAATCCATTATCACTTATCCCTTCCCGTCAGCCTGGAATCAAATGTTCTATTCAGTACTAACTCAATAATTTAGTTTAAAGACCTGCTTCGAGCCTTTGAGTCTTGGGGTTATTCTAGAGTAGCTCCAGGACTCAAAGGCTCGAAGAAGGCCTTTAAAGAAATAAATTTTTGCACATCATTGTTGTAATATTCAGCTCGCATGAAAAATGATCTTGAAGATGCCGTGCAGCTCCATCTGGGTGGGAAATTGGATGAGGCGGAAACAGCATATCGTCGCATTCTTTCCAATCAACCCGACAATCCCGACGCCCTCCACCTGTTGGGAGTCATTGCCTACCAGCAAAAACGGCATGAGGAGGCAATCGCGCTCATCACCCGCGCGATAGCTTTGGGCAACAAAGTACCTGAATACCGCAACAACCTCGGTAATGCATATCTTGCGCAAGCCCGGTTCGACGAAGCAGAGGCGTGTTATCGCAAAGCCCTCAAGCTGAATCCCAAATATGCAGATGCCCACAACAACCTGGGTAACGCGCTCAAGGAAAAGGGGCAATTGCGGGAGGCGGTTCACTCCTACCGAATGGCGCTAAAACTCGATCCCTTGCGGGCCGAAATCCACAATAACCTCGGGTTGCTTCTGGAGAGACTCGGTGAATTGGAGCAGGCAATCCAACAATATGGCGAAGCCACGCACATCAATCCCGGCTTTATTGACGCCTATGCCAATCTCGGCAGCGCTTTAAAAACTCAAGGTAGATTGAACGAAGCCATCAAGAGTTGTTTGCAAGCCCTGGCGATCAATCCTAATCACGCCAGAGCCCTTCTAAACATGGGGAATGCTTACTCAGAGATGGGGCAAATCGAAAAAGGCGCCGCTTGTTTTCGCGACGCAATCCGGGCGGAGCCGAACATGTGCGAAGCCCATTTGAATCTCGGCCACACACTCAGGGAGCAGGGCGAAAAAGAAGACGCTTCGGTTCATTTTCAGAAGGCGGTCCGTTTGAAACCGGACTCTCTTGCAGCCCGCTTCGGAGAAT
>JAHFUH010000159.1 GCA_023265215.1 Acidobacteriota bacterium | reverse complement strand
CTCCGATGGTTAAACAATTTCGAAAATTGATTATGCGAGATTGAATTGAAGGTTTAATACTTATCGAAAAGCAGGAGCATGAAAAGCGCGGGGAGATAAGCAGCGGAATAGATGAAGAGCCGCCGGGCGGCGAGACGGTTGCGCAGATGAGCAAAATGGAATCCGAAAGCCAGAAATATCAACCCGAAACCGATTGCGCCGCAAAAATAAATCGATCCTGCCAGGCCGAGAAAAAATGGGATTGTGGTGGCGATTACAAGAAGGACAATGGTGACGACTGCATGCCTGCCGGTTTTCCGGCCACTATAGTCAATGACGGAAAGAACGGGAAGCCCGGCTCGGGCGTATTCATCGCGATACATCCAACCAATCGAATAGAAATGCGGAAGCTGCCAAAGAAAAACTATTGCAAAAAGTGTCCATGCGCCTGGAGATAACGTTGCATTTGCGCCTGTCCAACCCATGACAATTGGGAGCGCGCCAGGGACTGCGCCCACAAGCGTGCAAAGCCACGTTTTTCTCTTTAGCGGAGTGTACAGAAAGAGATAACCGGCAAAAATAACTGCAGAAAGCAAACCGGTAAGATGATTGACGAAAATAACAAGGTATAGAAAACCGCCGATTGAGATTACGACGGCAAACAGCAGCGCCAAAATCGACGGCAGCCTGCCGGATGCGAGAGGACGAAGCGCGGTGCGTTTCATTTTCGCATCAAGCTTTCTTTCCATATACATATTGAAAGCGCCGGCGCCTCCCGCCACAAGCGCAGTCCCTGCCAGAGTGTGAAACAGAAGTGGAAATAAAATGGGTCCGGATTTTCCGCAATAGAAGCCCACAAAAGCTGCAAACAAAACAAGGAAAGTGACTCCTGGCTTTGTCAGCTCAATAAAGGCTGAAGCCCTGGCCAATGCCAGTTGGATTGGCGGCAATGCTGCTGTTGCGGCATCAATTTTCATGCGATCTCATCTTTGAACCGGCGGCTTTATGGGCAAAGGATTCGCCGTTTTTCCTGCTCGCCTTTGTGCCAGGATGCTGTGGCGCCGCCCATAGCTGAAGTAAATAATGAATCCTATCAGCAGCCAGACGATCAGCCTCCACCAGTTTTCCGGAGGCAGCGAGAACATAAGCACCAGGCAGGAAAGAATCCCAAGAATTGGAACCAACGGCACAAAGGGCGCGCGGAAAGGTCGCTCGGCTTCCGGGTGCTTGTACCGCATGATAAGCACTGCCGAACAGACGATGACAAACGCAAGCAGTGTTCCGATATTGGTGAGTTCGGCCAGAATTCTCAGCGGCAGAAACGCAGCCATTATTGAAACACATATGCCCGTCAGTATTGTGGATTTCCACGGCGTGCGGAACTTGTCGTGAATGGCTGCAAATATTCCTTGAGGAAGGAGTCCGTCTCGCGCCATTGCCAGAAACACGCGCGGCTGGCTTAGCATCATCACAAGCAATACCGATGTGATGCCGGTAATTGCGCCGATATCGATAAGACGTTGGGCCCAGGGCAGTCCCATTTGGCGAAATGCGTCCGCGACAGGAGCATTGATATCGATCCGATCGTATCGGATCATTCCTGTCACAATCGCCGACACCGCAATGTACAGAACCGTGCATATTATCAAGGAAGCAATGATTCCAATGGGGACATCCCGCTTCGGCATTTTTGCCTCTTCGGCATGCGTGGAGACGGAATCAAATCCAATATATGCAAAAAAGATAATGGCGGCGCCCGCAAGCGCGCCCAGAGGGGCGCCCCCATGACTTTGCCGGCCAAGAATTGTATGTCCAAAAAAGCTCAAGCCTGTATAGCCATAGGGAGCGAAAGGAAACCAGTTCTGGGGATTAACATAAAAAGCGCCGACTGCAATGACGAACAAAACAATCACAAGTTTTACCGCGACCATTACCGTATTGAACCTGGCGCTCTCATGTATTCCTTTGACCAGGATAATTGTAATCAACAATGCAATCACTACAGCCGGAAGATCAAAATATGTTCCGGTGCTAAAGAAGCGTCCTTTTTCCGGATCGAAATCGAAGGGTGAGCCGCTGAAAGCAAATGGTATATGAATTCCTACGCTTTTCAGAAGATCCTGGAAATGCGCAGACCAGCCATGCGCTACGGTCGAGGACGCCACCGTGTATTCCAGAATGAGATCCCAACCGATGATCCAGGCGAATAGCTCTCCAAGAGTCGCATAAGCGTAGGTATAGGCCGATCCTGCTACCGGAACCATTGAAGCGAATTCCGCATAGCAGAGCGCGGCAAAAATACATGCGATGCCGGCAAGCGCAAACGAGAGTATCAGTGCCGGGCCTGCCTTGTCGTGCGCCCCCACTCCGGTGAGTACGAAAATCCCTGTTCCGATGATCGCTCCAACGCCAAGGCTTGTCAGGGTTACGGGTCCAAGAACGCGCCGAAGCCTGTTTTCGCCCTTCATTTCCTCCAGCAGCAGGGCAAGTGGTTTTCGTTCGAAGAGCGGATTCGCCATAGTCTTACCTTTCCTGTTCCCAAAATAGGCGTATACCACAAATATCGGTATCGGGGTCGAAATCATAAAACCGGCCCCGATACCGATACCGGGTGCTCGGAATAAGCACAGTTTAAATATTTTGAACAGTATAACCAAAACTCGCATTATTTTTATCTGTAATCTCGAAATGTTCCTGAGATACGATGTTCTTCATTCGGAGGAGAATTTCATGGCAAGAGACCTTTCGCGAAGAGAGTTGATGCATTCCATTGCTGCCGGCGGTCTGGTGGTAGCCGGAACTATGACCCCTCTTTCGTCTCTATTGGCTTATCAGGATCCCAAAGCTGTTCGGGGGGCGCAGGCTCCTACCGCTGCCGGTGCAAGAACGTCTGCGACTGTTGTTGACGGCAAAGTTATCCAGCCGAGAAGGGAACTGGAGATTCTGCGCAAGACAGGCGTTCTGGTTGTCGGCGGGGGGCCGGCGGGGACGGCGGCAGCTTTGTCTGCAAAGCGACTTGGCGTGGATGTGACTCTTGTTGAACGGTATGGATACCTGGGCGGATTGGCCACCGGAGGCCTGGTGCTTGCAATTTTTCCGCTTTATGGCGGCAATAACAAGCCGGTTATTCTGGGTATTGGTGAGGAATTCATGAAGCGGCTGGATAAACTAAAGTTTGGTATCGTCGAGCGCAATATAGCGCCGGATTACCCGACAATTGATGCGGAGGCATTTAAATACGTCCTGGCCGATATGGTGCTCGCATCCCAAGTTAATGCCTACCTGGACTGCTGGGGCGTTGATGCCATCATCGATGCAAAAGGCTCCGTGCGCGGCGCTGTTTTCGAAAGCAAATCGGGCAGGCAGGCAATTCTGGCGGACGTAGTCGTCGACGCTTCCGGGGATGGCGATATCTATGCAGCCGCCGGCGCTGCATTCGAGAAGGTCAAGGACAACATAGGCTTGGACAGCAGGATTGGCAACATCGATATTGAAGACCTGACCGGGCAGAACCGTGAGCATGTCACAGGGAACAGAGATAAAATTCAGGGAGGCCGGCCGACCAGGGGAACGCCGGTTGTTGCATTTGAGGGGCATGTGGGCAGCCCCACTCCGGCGCCGCATACCAACTGGATCAACATGAAGGGGCCGGTGGCCGACGGCCTGGACGTTGCGGAAGTGAGCATGCTGGAGCTTAAACATCGCAGGGCGCTCTGGAACAACTTGGAAAAAGTTCGCAGCAAGCCGGGCGCCGAGCAGGCTTACCTGCTTGAAACCGCGCCTCAAATTGGAGTGCGGTTGACTCGTTTGCTGGCAGGCGTAAAAAAGCTTACTTTGCAGCAAGTGAAGGCCGGGACAAAATTTAAAGATGTGATTGGGTACAGCGGCGGCTCACCGGAATTTCAGATTCCTTATGGATGCCTTATTCCCGCCAAGCTGGAAAACCTGCTCGCAGCAGGGCGTTGTATTTCAGCGGAAATGCAGGTTGCGGAAACAACAAGGCTGATCCCGGTGTGCTGGGTTACAGGCCAGGCCGCCGGTATTGCCGCTGCGCTGAGCATCAAAGATCGATGCAAGCCGCGCGACGTCGATATCGACAAGCTGCAGAGCGAACTTCGACAGCAAGGGGCTTTCCTGGGATGACAATTTGGAAGCGCCCGCCGCGGCTGTATGTACGCCTGGCATTTCTGGCAGCGGCAATTTTGTTGTTGTGGAGCAGCCCGAAATTGCTTGTTCAATCGAGCATGTTTGTTGCGATCTGCTCCCCGATAGCATCACGAAGCATTTCAGCGGGAATTGGAATCGGCCTGGCATTTGCCGGGATTGCGCTGCTGCGCTCAAGATGGTTTTGCCGCTATGCTTGTCCAATGGGTTTGCTACTGGAAGGTGTTTCCAGGATCGGACTCAAGCGCGCAGCCTGGTGGTCCCGATTGCCGCAGTTGGGCCGATATGCCGCGCTGGCGACGATAACCGGTGCTTTGGTCGGCTACCCAGTTCTGCTTTGGATGGATCCGCTCTCGATTTTCAGCGGTATCTTTGCCATTCGAATCGCCGCTGATTTGATTTCGGGAATTCTGGCAGGCGCGCTGATCCTGCTGAGTCTGGCATCGGGGACTGTGTGGTGCTCGCATCTGTGTCCGCTGGGCGGCACACAGGAATTGATCTCCTCTGTTCGATTGCATTTTCAGATCCGTGACAAAACCTCCCCAGGTTTGCAAGGCATAGCAGGGCGCCGCGCATTCATTGCTCTGGCCACTGGGGCAGGACTTGGGTACTGGGCGCAACGAGCCCGGGCCATGCAATCCAAAAGTGAGTTTTTGCGCCCGCCCGGAGCTGTAGCGGAAAGAGATTTTGCGGGTATTTGCGTTCGCTGCGGCAATTGCGTTCGGGCCTGCCCCTCTAAAATAATTCACCCGGACATCGGGAGTGTCGGGTTAACCGGCCTGCTTGCCCCGGTTGTTCGCTATGAAAAGAAGTATTGCCGTGAAGATTGTATTGCGTGCACGAGAGCGTGCCCGACGGGGGCGCTGCAGCCACTGAGCATGGATCAGAAACGCGCCTATGTCATAGGTGAAGCTTTGTTGGATGCCTCTCTATGTCTTTTGGCTCTGGAGGAAAAGGACTGTGACGCCTGCAAGCGCGCCTGCCCGTATGAAGCCGTCCAAATTCATTGGGATGAAGCGCAATACGTCGCCTATCCGATCATCGACTCGCACAAGTGCAATGGCTGCGGCGCCTGCGAAGTCGCCTGCCCGGCAGATCCAATTAAAGCAATCCGAGTCTGGAGAATTACGAATGACGAGTTACGAATTACGAATTATAAAAACAGAAGGGATTAGTCTTACGAATCCAATTGAAAGCTCAACAAATCCAAATGCGATTGTTTTAATTCGAAATTCGTCACTCGTAATTCGTAATTTTATTTGATTCGCGCGTGGTAACTCTGTAGCGAAACAACTTCTCCCTCTTCTCTCCCGTACGCGGCTATGCCCTTGGCAGCGGCGCGAGCGGCCGCCATGGTTGTCACATAAGGGACTTTGTACTTGATGGCGGTTTTCCGGATATAGGAATCGTCGGACGTGCCGCGCTTGCCGATGGGAGTATTGATGACCAGCTGGATCTCCCCGTTTTTAATGGCGTCGACAATGTTGGGTCTGCCTTCATTTATTTTCAGGATAAGCGTGCATTCCACGTTGTTGACGGAAAGAAACCGGTAAGTCCCGGCAGTCGCCTTGATTTCAAAGCCCAGGCGCAGGAATTCGCGCGCGACATCCAGAGATTCATTTTTATCGGGATCCGAAATCGACATGAGCACCGAGCCATCTTGCGGCAGAAATTGTTGCGCGGCTTCCTGCGCCTTGTGGAATGCGAGTTCAAAAGAATCCGCCATTCCCAGAACTTCACCGGTTGAACGCATCTCGGGCCCGAGAATCGGATCGACTTCGTGGAACATGTTGAATGGGAATACGGCCTCTTTAACTCCGAAATGAGGAATGCTCTTGTTGGTCAGTCGGAGATCGCTCAATTTCTTGCCCAGCATCAGCTGCGTGGCAATCCGGATCATCTGGATGTTGCAGACCTTGGAAACCAGCGGTACGGTGCGGGACGCGCGGGGATTGGCTTCCAGGATGTAGACTTTATCATTTGCAATCGCGTATTGAATGTTGATCAAGCCCGTGACTTTCAGCTCCATTGCTATTCTTTTGGTATATTCCGCGATTGTTTTCTGATGTTTTTCCGGAATGCTGACTGGGGGCAGAACGCAGGCAGAGTCTCCGGAGTGAATTCCGGCCAATTCGATGTGCTCCATAATAGCCGGGATGAATGCGTCGGCACCGTCCGAAATTGCGTCCGCTTCGCACTCAAGCGCATTTTCCAGGAATTTATCGATCAGGATCGGAAGGTTGGGCCAGATTTCCACGGCGCGGGAGACATACAGGGTGAGGTCCTCTTCATCGTGCACGACTTCCATTCCGCGGCCTCCCAGGACATAGGATGGCCGCACCATAAGCGGGTATCCTATCCTTCCGGCGATCTCAATCGCCTCTTCAAGGTTGTGAGCCATCCCGGAAGCCGGCTGAGGAATGCCGAGTTTTTGCATCATGTTTCTAAAACGGTCCCGATCCTCTGCAAGATCGATTGCGTCGGTCGAAGTGCCCAGTATTTTTACGCCTGCCCGCTCCAGTTCCCGGCAAATATTGAGAGGAGTTTGTCCGCCGAACTGGACAATGACTCCCTCGGGTTTCTCCTTGTTGTAGATGCTCAAGACATCCTCGACCGTGAGAGGCTCGAAATAGAGTTTGTCTGAAGTATCGTAATCGGTGGATACGGTCTCCGGATTGCAGTTAACCATAATGGTCTCATACCCAATATCGCGGAGGGCAAATGCTGCGTGAACGCAGCAGTAGTCGAACTCAATCCCCTGGCCGATGCGGTTGGGCCCGCCGCCCAGTACCATGATTTTTTTTCTATCCGATACCGCCACTTTGTCCGGGGCGTTGTAGGTCGAATAATAGTAGGCTGCATTCTCTACGCCGGAAACAGGAACCGCCTCCCAAGCCTCACTTACTCCGAGTCCGATCCGGATATTTCGCACCTTCTCTTCGGGAATCTGGAGGATTTTCGCGAGGTAGCCATCGGCAAAACCATCTTTTTTTGCTTGAATCAAAAGGTCGTCTGGACACATCCCGCCTCTGTATTTGAGAATCTTTTCTTCGAGTTCCACGAGTTCTTCCATTTGTTCGAGGAACCATGGCTTGATATAGGTTCGCTGATAAAGGTCGGCAATGCTCGCGCCTTTCCGGAGTGCTTCATAAATAATGAACATTCGCTCGCTGGTGGGATTCCACAGCATTCCCATCAGCTCATCCAGGGACTTTTGGTTTAAATCCTTTGCAAAGCCCAATCCGAGACGCCCGATTTCGAGTGAGCGAATCGATTTCTGGAAGGCTTCTTTGAAATTTTTCCCGATGCTCATCACTTCTCCGACGGCGCGCATCTGGGTCCCCAAACGGTCTTCTGCGCCTTTGAATTTTTCAAAAGCCCAGCGGGCAAACTTGATCACGACGTAGTCTCCCCAGGGAGTGTATTTTTCCAGGGTTCCTTCCCGCCAGTATGGGATTTCGTCAAGGGTCAGCCCGCCGGCGAGAAGAGAAGAGACAAAAGCAATTGGAAATCCGGTCGCCTTAGATGCAAGCGCGGACGAGCGGGACGTTCTCGGATTGATTTCAATCACGACAACGCGTCCAGTTTTCGGATCGTGAGCAAACTGTATGTTTGTTCCCCCGATGACGCCAATGGCATCTACAATCGCGTAGGAATACTCCTGGAGTTTCTGCTGCAGCTTGGGATCGATGGTCAGCATGGGGGCAGAGCAGAAGGAGTCGCCGGTATGCACACCCATGGCGTCGATGTTTTCGATGAAACAGACGGTGATTTTCTGCCCCTTGGAATCGCGGACGACCTCGAGTTCGAGTTCCTCCCACCCTTCCACGGACTCTTCAATAAGGACTTGGCCGACAAGGCTGGCAGAAAGCCCCCGGCTTACCACGACACGGAATTCCTCGAGATTGTAAACCAGGCCGCCGCCGGTTCCGCCCATCGTATAAGCCGGCCGGATCACACAGGGCAAATCAATCCTTTGGAGAATGTTTTCGGCTTCATCAAGGCTCAAGGCAATTTCACTTCTGGGCATATCGATGCCCAATTTGTTCATGGTATTTTTAAATGCCTGGCGATCTTCGCCGCGCTCGATTGCATCCTCTTTGACCCCAATAATCTGGACGCCGTACTTTTCTAAAATGCCTTCCTTCGCGAGCTGAGAGGAGAGGTTCAGACCGGTCTGGCCTCCCAGATTTGGAAGCAAGGCGTCCGGTCTTTCTTTGGCGATGATCTTTTCGAGCGATTTTACGTTCAGCGGCTCAATATAGGTGACATCGGCCATTCCGGGATCCGTCATGATCGTGGCTGGATTCGAATTGACGAGGATGATCTGGTAGCCTAGCTTGCGCAGGGCTTTGCACGCTTGCGTGCCGGAGTAATCAAATTCGCACGCCTGCCCTATCACGATTGGACCGGATCCTATGATCAGCACTTTGTGGATGTCATCACGTTTCGGCACTAAAAGCCTCCTTTTGATTTAGCCGCCAGGTCTCCGGCCGCGTTATTCTGGCCCGATCTTCCTTCGCTGCTGTAATACTCCCGGACTGCATCGAGCAGAGCTGCTATGGTGCTTTCTTTTGGCACGATCTCTACTTGTTTGCCGTAGGATTCTGCAGTTTTGGCTGTGATCGGACCCAATACGGCCACCGTTGAATTTAAAAGCAGTTTTGTACCATATTCCTGTCCCAGGATGGCTATAAGATTTTTAACGGTAGAAGAGCTTGTAAATACTACAAGGTCCGGCGCATCTGCCAAAACCTGCCGGATTGTGACTTGATCCAGCTCAGCTCTGACGTTTTGATAGCAGGGAACAACACTTACCTGCGCTCCCACTTCGGCGAGAGCATTCGGTAAAATATCTCTGGCTTCCAGTGCTCTAGGTATCAAAATGCGATGCCCGGCCAGTCGCCCAAGCCCCCCGCAGTACTTGTCCAGAGCTTGAACCACACCTTCAGCAACGTACTGTTCCGGAACCAAAGTCGTTTCGAAGCCATATTCTTTTAGGGTCTTTGCCGTCGCCGGCCCTACAGCGCAGATTTTGGGTTTACGAATCGAGTCCTGGCGAATGCCAAGCTCCTCCATACGCTGGGCGAAAAAGGAAACCCCATAAGCGCTTGTGAATATAATCCAGGAGTACTTTTCCAGCGAAGAGAGTGCCGCGTCCATGGCGTGCTTGTCATCGATCCCTTTCGCCTCGATGAGCGGAAGCTGAACAATATTCCCGCCCATTTCGGCCAGACCTCCGGTAAGGTCTGCCATTTTCTTTGAGCTGCAGATCGCAAAAATGGTTTTATTAAGGAGTGGTTTCGAAGAAACAGCAACCATAGCGCATCGGGAGCGAAAATGCCGCTTCCCCCGTTTTAAATAATTACAAATT
>JAHFUH010000677.1 GCA_023265215.1 Acidobacteriota bacterium | reverse complement strand
AGACGCCGTTTCCATCAAGACACTTCGTCACATCGGACACGAATTCGTTCGGATTGTCCAAGTCGTAGAACATGGCGATTGCCGTAACTGCTTTTGCCATCTCTCCGTTAAACTCTTTTTGCCAGGCTCCAAAGTTGAAGAAATCGTTTATAATGCGGGTTGTTCCATGGCTGTTATATTGAGCCAGGTTTCTGGCTGGCTCAAAGCCAATCAAGTTTAATCCCATCGTGCTGTAACCGCGGAGCAGGGTTCCGTCATTAGCTCCGATATCCATTACAAAGTCCCCTTGATTGAAACTTAACAGAGATTCAATTTTTCTAGCAATACCCGTGAGCTCATCGGTCATGCTCTTATTCATACCAGAGCGATACCAGTAATTCCGGTAAAGAGCCTCGTGAGAAACAGTATGCTTTAGCTGCAGGAGGCCGCAGCCGCCGCTCGACTCATTGCATAAAACGAGTTCAAGCGGCGCTTTGTGCGCCTTGCCCTCCTCTGCTTCATCCAAAAAATCAGACATATGAAGCTCTCCTAAGGAAATAATCGGCGTTAATTCTTTAAATCCGCAAACGCGGCATTCCTCAATAACTCTCATAATCAATAAAAGCGATAAGTCATAGAATAGCAGATTAAGTAAGGGTGTCAACGATTTTTAGGATAAAAAATCGGCCCGTACCCTAAGGCACGAGCCGACAAGGTGCTCTGCGCACAGCTACTCAATCCGGCTGGAATTGCCGGCCCCTGATGTTGCGGGCAGCAGCGCGATGCGCCGGATGGATAAACTCTTTACTGATCTGCCCGAAAGTCATCCAACGGAGTTCGCCTAGATCCCCGCTGAGCATAATTCGTTTCTTCTCGCGGCGGTGGATACGGGCGAATACAGTAGTCCCAGTCATGTGGCAGCCGTGATCTTGGGGTGGCTGAGCTCTTCTACTAAAAACCCAAGAATCAGTCCGGACAACTCGAAATCGCCTGGGCTTTATCTTGAGACTAAGATTGGCGCGGACATGCCGACTAGCGGTATCGCCGAAACTCTCCCCGGGTTTTATTCTCCCTCCGGGGAAAGCCCAACCCCCCTTATAGGGTTCGTTGAGCCGCAAGCCAAGGAGAAGCTTTCCGCCAAAGCCAAGGGCCACGTCCACGCAGGCGACGACGACATTCGGAAGAACGATGCTTCCGTATTCGTCATCGGTCAAGCGTCGGTTGTTCTTCCTTAGCATTGCAGTTGTTTCCGAAAAGTGCTTCCCGGACACCATCCCATCCACGAAATGCGTGTGCGCCATCACATCCTCCTCTCTTGCATGGATCTTGCAATCTATCGTATTGTTTCACTTCGAGGATCCAGGGCCGTCAGCCCAGACTCCTTTTGCCATAAAGCCCCCATCTACGCAGATGTAGGAGCCGGTCATGAACGACGCGTCGTCCGACGCGAGGAAGAGCACGGCCGCAGCGATATCCTCGCCCTTTCCAATCCTGCCGAGAGGGTGCATCTTGCCCCACTGAGCCAGGGTGCTCTTCACCGCGCGATTCGGGTAAGCATTCTTCGCTACCGTGCGTACCATTTCTGTATCAATAGTCCCTGGACATATAGCAACTACGCGGATGTTCTCTGTTGCGTGGTCCAGCGCCATCGCCCGAGTCAACGATAAAATCCCTCCCTTAGTTGCTGCGTACGCGGAGACTCCCTGCATTGACTGCAACCCTTGAACACTTGCGATGTTGACGATTACGCCACCACCACGCGCCCTCATTTGAGGAATGGCGTACTTAGACATAAGGAAAAAGCTCCTGAGGTTAACGCTTACGATGCGATCCCACAGCTCTATCGGGAGGGCGACCACATCGACATATGAATCGAGCGGCTGAATGCCGACGTTGTTGACGAGGATATCCACGCCTCCAAAAGCGTCTTTCGCCCCGGCGACAACCCGTTGACATTCCTCGCTACGAGAAACATCTGCCTCAACGAAGAGCCCTAGTCCACCGACCTTCTCTACCAATGTTATTGTTTTGCCACCAGCTGTACGGTTTATATCTGCAACAACAACCGCAGCGCCTCTACGACCAAAACGCAGTGCCGTTGCCTTGCCTATCCCTAATGCTCCGCCAGTCACTACCACAACTTTACCATCGAGAGACCTCATAGTATCCTCCATTCCCTCGTTATAATTCGATCTTCCCCAGCCTCAAGGCATATTCGTTGATAGCATCCCGTACGAGTTCCATCCGCGGAAGCTTGCCTAGCCGAGAAAGCGTCGAGTCGTCAACCTCTTCTCCTGCTTGCCCACGCAACTCCTCCGCTAACTGGCGCATAGCGCTTTTCCCGCACAATACTCCGTCGGCGAGATCAGCCATCCTGACAATGCGCTCCTCGGCTCTTTTAAAAGCTTCATAACTTCGCTGTATCACCTCCAAAAAGAAAGTCCGTTCATCAGGAGTGAGGCCATAATCCTTTGCGACTTCTTCAAAAACCTTGAGACGATTCAGCGGAAGACCAGAGACGTCCATATTCCATTCCCTTTCTCAGTATTGCGTTTTTGAAAATGTGCCAACAAAAAAGACGTGGATCACGTCAGTCTAATGATAAACCATCGCTTACAATTTGTCAACTACGCGGAATTATATACAAAACAATTGCAAGTCTTTACTTTGCACCGTAATGGGCAATGTCGCTCTCAACCATCAGGCGCACTAAGTCCTTGAATCCCGTTTTGGGCTGCCAGCCAAGAACAGATTTTATTTTCGCGGGATTCGCCCGCCACTCGTAAACTTCTGCCGGGCGCAAAAACGCCGGGTCGACCACAACGTATTTTTCCCATTCCAATCCCGCGAGCGCAAACGCCGTTTCCGCAAACTCACGGATGGTATGCGTCTCGCCGGTCCCGATCGCGTAGTCCTCTGCCTCGCCAGCTTGGAGCATCTGCCACATAGCTTCTACAAAATCTCCGGCAAATCCCCAATCCCGCCTCGCGTCCAGATTACCGAGCCGGAGTTTTTCGTCGGCTCCAGCCTTGATTTTCGCAACCGCAGATGTAATTTTCCGAGTAACGTATCCGTATCCGCGACGCGGAGATTCATGGTTAAACATAATGCCAGTGCATCCAAAAACGCCGTAAGCTTCGCGAAAAGTCTTTATCAAATGGAAAGCTGCTGTCTTGGAAATCGCGTAAGGTGAAATGGGGTTAAACGG
>JAHFUH010000676.1 GCA_023265215.1 Acidobacteriota bacterium | reverse complement strand
GAGATATGGTTCCACCATCCACATTTTACCTTGCCGGAAACCGCCAGTTATTTGCGAGACGCATTCATCAAGAAATACATCTCACACGGACCGAGCATACTGAACATGGCAATGACTGCCATCCGAGGCTATTTAAGGGTAAAGGCCGAGATTGCGGAAAGGGAAAGATCAGGATTAACGTGGGATTCAAATGCCCTGCAATACGTTGTGGTCAAGCATCCCTCACCGGATGCATTCATGCAGCTTCGATTGAATTCCATGAGACGGGATGCCCTGCGTTTCCGGCCTGTGCTCCGCAGCACTCTAGCCTATGCTCCCAACGCTCAGGCTGCCGAAAAATGCCGGGAAACAATGGCTCTTTATAATCAGGTTTTTGGTCCAATGACCATCATGGAGCGAATGAAATCCACGGCAGTGAGGCTTCTTGCCATCAGAGAAAGCCGCCGGATGAAAAAAGAGGGAACGATCATGCGCCAACCCCCAACCAACCGCATCCTCTATGCCGACAGAACACTTCACCTTACCAAGAAAGCTTGCATCGTGGAAACCGGTCCCATTGCCAGGCAGCCTGAGATGGAAGCCTCTGCCCGGTAGCTCGCTTCAGTTTGTGAAATTCTTTTGCTAACACACAAGTCTAATGACACTTGTGCTGCTGAAAAGGGCGTTTTGATCGGCTGCTGGACGGCGGTTGACTCCCGTTATTTCCTAGAGGCTCATCCGGAAAGCCGGTTTTTGCAAATATCGACATTGAAAAAAAGGACTTCTAGTCCGTGAAATCGAGGGAAAGAGGGTTTCCGGATGGATCTCTAGGACCCTGTCCGAATATTGGGAGGGGTTGCGTTGCTGGCTTCGCGGGGGCAAGACGCTTAATCTTTCCTGTTGTGCTTAAGAGGACGTATAGAACGAAAAACGGCTTTGGTGGAGCATTCCCTGGAGAGGCGCCCCAATGTTGAGAAGTCAGAGGCTCCAGGCATCTGGAGCCCCATTGCAGAATTCAGCCGACTACAGCTTCACTACATTCTGAGCCTGTAGTCCTTTGGGGCCTTTCGCCACTTCAAATTCAATGCTGTCGCCTTCATTCAGAGATTTGTAGCCGCCACCTTGAATGGCGCTGTGATGAACAAAAACGTCATCTCCTGAATTACGACTGATAAAACCATAACCTTTTTCATTGTTAAACCACTTAACAGTTCCTTGTTCTTTCATTTGTTATCCTAACGAATGCTCCTCTGCCGAGGGCTTGTTTGTGAAATTTTTGGATTCAGCAATCGTTCGCAATTTCTCAGACATAAAAAAAGCCGCATCCCCTCTTCAGGAGTCTGCAGCGTATTCAATCTACGAAGTCTTACAAAAACCCTACTGAGAGCTTTATTATACCGCATTCCACGCCGGATGTCATAGGAATTATCTGCAACCATCCCAGCCGTTCGAAATTGCTGGAGTAGTTTATTGAATTCAATGCCGGAACGGCCGGTCATGGAAGCCGACTCACTCTCGATCGAGTGAGTCTTCACAAAAAGCCCTCAATATGCGTCTGTGCGACGAGTGCCTCAGCTTGTGCAGGGCGGCAGCTTCTATTTGGCGGATTCGTTCGCGAGTGACTGAAAAATGCCGGCCGACTTCTTCGAGTGTATGTTCGTGGCCGTCTCCCAGCCCGAATCGCAGTTTGAGGACCTGCTCTTCGCGAGGCGTTAAGGTTTTAAGAACTGATTCCGTCTTCTCCTTCAAGTTGATGCTGAGTACAGCTTCGGCTGGGGAAAGCACCCCACAATCCTCAATGAGGTCGCCCAAACGGATATCCCCTTCATCGCCAATAGGGGCATCCAGGCTGATAGGGGTCTGCGTCATTTCCATAATTTTACGAATTTTGCTGACGGGAAAATCCATGTTCCCGGCTATCTCCTCACTGGTAGGTTCCCGGCCATACTCCTGAACCAGTCTTCGAGATGTGCGGACCAGCTTATTGATGGCCTCATTCATGTGAACAGGAATACGAATAGTTCGAGACTGGTCGGCGATCGCACGGGTGATGGCTTGACGAATCCACCAGGTGGCGTATGTGCCGAATTTGTAGCCCCGGCGGTATTCAAACTTGTCCACCGCCTTCATAAGTCCGATATTGCCCTCCTGGATTAAATCCAGAAATTGTATCCCTCGATTGTTGTATTTTCTGGCAATGGAAATAACCAGCCGTAAGTTTGCTTCGACCATTTCTTTCTTGGCAATATCCGATTCCAACTCTCCCGACTTAATGGTTGCCAGTGTCTGCTTTAACTCGGGAAGCGAAGTAAAAGCCTCGTTTTCCAACTGCTTTACTTCACTTTTGAGTTGCTTGATTTTTCTTTTGACCGCCCTGGCGTCTTCAAGCCGGCGTGCTGTCTCCAGTCTGCCGGTCAGTTTGTGGATGTCCCGTTCATACGACAGGAATTTGCAGAGGACATCCTTTATGATTCCAATAAATTTCTCATGATGAACATTTCTGAGTTCTAAGCTGCGGATTTTCGATTCAACCGGGATCCGATAGCGGGCCAGCATGGAGAGATGCTTCTTGTAAAGACGTGAACGCTTGCTGCAGCGGCTGATTTTCAGGCCGATTTTGCGGGCTGCCTGTTCATGTTTGCGAATGCTTCCGATAATATGAAGCACAGAGGTTGTCTTTTCTTTCAGGAGTTCGTCGGTTAATTCGTCATCGCTGAAGGAGACAACATCGCGAATAGAAATTTGCTTGTTTTTAAGCCGGTCTCCCATGTTGAGAATTTCGCGAAGCACCAGGGGAGAGCGCGAAAGCCCTTTCAGGATAATCCTCTGTCCATGTTCTATCCGCTTGGCAATCGCAATTTCGCCCTCTCGGCTGAGTAATGGGAGAGGAGCCATCTCTCGGAAGTAAAGGCGCGCCGGATCAACTATTTTATCCAGGGCAAGAGGACCCAAACCTCCTTTCGCGTTGTTCTCGCTCCTCTTGTCATCTCTTATCTCCTCATCCTGAAACTCGGGTTCGCCATCGACTACTTCGATGCCGGCGGAACCAAAAAGGGAAAAAATACTGCTCAGCTCATCGGAGGTGTAAATCCCTTCGGGCAACGAGTCATTGATTTCATCATAGAGAAGATAACCTCTCTTTTTTCCCAAAACAATCAACTCTCTGATTCCGTCGTACCTGTCTTCAATAGACAAAACCCGCTGCTCCT
>JAHFUH010000675.1 GCA_023265215.1 Acidobacteriota bacterium | reverse complement strand
GAGCAGCGTCATCACTAAAGCCGGCCCCAAATCCTTCACGAGAAAGAAAAACGCAATTGCAAAGGCAACTGCTATAAGCATTGGAAGGGCATATCTCAATTTCGGAATTTGGAATCCGCGCAAGAGTCCCGGCAAAGTGGCAGGAGACTGCCTCAAATTGCGCAAAAACTCCCAATGATCCGCAAAGTAGCCCGCAAGAAAAAAGAGAAGAAATAGTTTGATAAGCTCGACGGGCTGAAACTGAATCGGGCCGATCTGCAGATTAACCTTCGCATCGCTAAGGCCCGGTCCCGAACCAAACAAAATCAAAGCCACCGAAAGAATAAAGCTAAGCAGCAGCGGGACATAAGCCAGCCGCTTCAGCGGAGAACGCTCATAATCCGGAAGGCTGGCCAGAAATGCCAGAATGCATCCGATCCCCACTCCTGCGGCAAAATCGGGAAACAGCAGAGCATCCCGCAGCGGATCGCGCAGGCGGATCATCATCACAAATCCCATACCGCTCAAAATGTGCACCGCGGGAAGCAGGATCTGATCTCCTGAAAAGCGGCGCCCGCGCCAGGCGAAATGAAGAGTATAGAATCCTAGAAAAAAGATGGCGCCAAATATCAGGACAAGGTGGTGGAATTCGGCAGGACTCCGCACGCAGGCAAGCGAACGCATTTGCCTGAGCTGAGCTGAAGTCAGCAGCGGGAGAGAATTTTCCCCATTTTCGAGTTTCTTCAACCGTTCACTGAAAATGCCTGTTGCCTGCCGAACCTGGTCACGGGTCAGCCGGATAGACCGCAAATCACTTAAGGAGTTGATTGTCCCCTGTTCCTGTATGAACGCAAGGATCCTGGAAGCTGCAAAGCTTTGCTCCTGCGGACCATCCAGAAACGGTAGTACAGGAACAAGCTCTGCAGGCGTGTGCACTTCATTCAAATTGATCGGCTGTCCGGCAGCCGATCGGGATTGCGCCGACAACACCAGCCAAATCCCCGCACACAGAACAGACGAAATCAGAAGCAGGAGAAATAGTTCCGTGTTCCGGCTGACGAATTTTCCTTGGTCCGCGGATCGGGCACGAACAGCGGCACTGCTTCGCGTTATAGCCATAGTTCACACAAAAGAAGCCGGAAGCCAGGAGCCAGGAGCCAGGAGCCAGAATAAAAACACGATTTTGAAATTCCGGCTTCCGGCTTCTGGCTTCCGGCTTCTTAATTATTTAAACCAATTCCAGGGCAACAGGGAGTTGGATTGATCCAGGTACGACAATTTCTGATCCACTTCTTTCAATAAATCCTGAACACCGGTAATTTGCTTTGTGCTGTCGCCCCACGGAGATATCTGCAAATAGATTTTCATGGCTTCATCAAAATCGGTCTTGGCTTTTTTCAAAAATTCCTTTTCACGATCGGTTTCCCGCAACAGGTTTGCATTGTCCAACTCCTGCAGACCGCGTGTTCTGCAGGCTTCCGCCATCATGGCCAGTTCCCTCTTGCCGAAACTGATGCCTAACTGCCGCGCGTGATCGAGAGCCTGCGTCCCGCGTTCCATATCGCCTAAATTATAAATATACGTCCGGGCCAGCCCCAGATAGGGATCCGGCCATTTCGGCTGCAAAGACGCGGCACGCTGGAAAGCGGCGACCGCATCAAAATTTTTGTGATTGATTCGCAGGATATGGCCGTCGGCATATTCGATCATCGATCGTGATTGAGCATCATTGGACGCCAGCTGGACTGCGTGCGACATATATCGTTTGCACCGGATCCAATCTCCTTCTCGAATCCTGGAATCATCGCTGTTGCGGTATCTGCTGAAATCACGCTCGCAACTGTCTCGCAGAAGATCCTGAAGCGGTCTTCGCAGGATTATGGAAGCAAAACCCAAGGGGCTATATCGCCGAACTTTTTCGTAGCGATCCCAGGCATTGTCCGGAGTAATCCGCCCTTGCACCACTTCCGATTTCAGGCGAAAAGCCGCACGATCGGCCACTCCTTCCCAGGCACTTACCATCACTATCACCGCCAGGACACTCGCAAGTACCCATTTTTTAGCACCTGCAATGCGGCGACTCAGATTCGAGAAATAGGATCCCGCTCGCTCGGCGACCACGATTTGCGCGGCTTCCCCGGCTATGCGCCGCGTCTCATCGTCCTCCGCCGGGATTGTTCTTCGGGTTTCTTCGCTTTCCGTCGAAGCCACGGTCGGGTTTCCGGCCAAAAAGAACGCGAGATCCGATTTAAAGCTCTGCGCATCCTGGTATCGCAAGGATGACGTGCGGCTCAACGCCTTGTATATGATTTGTTGCAATGCAAGCGGGCACGTATCGCTCAGCGGCCTGGGCGCGGAATGGGACCGGATGATCGACTCGAGCCCTTCCGTACTGGACGCTTCATAGGGGAGCCGGGCCTCCACCATTTCGTATAGAACTATGGCCAAGGACCACAAGTCCGACATCTCGTCGATTCGCCCTGTATCGAGGCGCTCGGGCGAAGAATACGCAGCACTGCCAAATACGTTGCTTGTCAGTCTGCGGGTTGTGGATAGCCCCTTGGCAATTCCGAAATCGAGCACGCGGACCTGTCCCGACACATCTATCCGGATGTTCTTGGGCTTGATATCGCCATGCACTATGGCACGCAGTTCGCGCCCGTCCACCTCTAGCGACATGGAATGAGCGCTGCTCAAGATATCGCACAGCTCTAATGCGATTCCGGCAGCGTCCCTGGGCTTGATCTCCCCGGAAGCGATCAAAGAGGACAGATCATTCCCTTCAATAAATTCCATTTCAATGAACAGATAGCCTTCAAGTTCGCCGCAGGCATGGATCCGCGGGACGCGCGGGTCCACTAAACTCAAACGACGTTGAAGTTCCGCTCCCACTCTTTCGGCCTCAACGATTTCGCGAGCCTCTTCCCCCTCCCCTTTCTCCACGAGCTTCAATGCGACGCGCTGATCGTTTTTGAGCTGCATTGCCAGATAGACGTCTGCCATCCCGCCCCGCCCGAGCTTTTCGAGAATCTGATAATCGCCTATCCTCTGGAAAATACTTTTCATACCTGGGAGATTGTTTCCAATCGTAAATTCAATGGGTTTGTTCGACAACGACCGCCCGGCCCGGCTTTACAGGACCGGCGAACAGGTTGTCTTTCATCTTATCTTTAAGCTCCGGCCTTTGAATCCGTATGGCTTCAGCACCATTTT
>JAHFUH010000674.1 GCA_023265215.1 Acidobacteriota bacterium | reverse complement strand
CCCCGCGTAACAGGCGCCCCTTCATAGTATCAAGAATGAAGTCCACAATCCTCTGGGCGTCAGCATACGACAATCCCCCATGGGCTTCATAAACTTTTTTGCTGATATCATTCTTGTTCATGTCGCGACTCCCGCTCTGCCCGGCACTACTTCTTTTTGCGCATTTTGAGCCGCTGCTGGATGCGAACAGGGGTTGCAAAAAAACCAAACAGCTCGCGCAATTGATTTACCAGATATCTCTCGGTGGAAAAATGCAGCGGATCACGTCCGGATAAAAAGACAACGAATGTAGGAGTCTCGGAACGCGCCTGCGTGATATATCGGATGCCCAATTTATGATTAGCGTTCTGCGCCGAAAAGTGCTCTGCCAGATCCGGAACGAAAATGTTGTTCAGCTTCCCGGTTGGAATCCGTACACGGCGGGCATCATAGGCCATTCGGATCATTTCGAACAGATTAGACACGCGCTGTCCCGTAAGCGCCGAAACAGTCAGGAGCGGAGCATAGGAGAGGTACTTCATCCGGCGTCGAATCGAATCATTAAACTCCTGAATTGTGTTCTGATCCTTTTCAACTTTATCCCACTTGTTCAAAACAATAATTACCGAGCACCCGGATTCCGACGCGTATCCGCCGATATTGGCATCCAATTTGGTCACTCCCTCTTCCGCATCAATCAGGAGAAGGGCAACATCAGCCTTCGCCAGGCTTTTTTGCGCCATCACCACGCTTATCTGTTCTACTTTGAGTTCTGCCTTCCCTTTCCTGCGAATTCCCGCAGTATCGATAATTCGATATCGCACGCCGTCGCGATTCAGGACCGTGTCAACCGAATCGCGGGTGGTTCCGGGAACATCCGTGACGATCGAGCGCTCAAATCCGAGCAGCCGGTTGACCAGCGAGGATTTGCCCACATTGGGGCGTCCAACCACCGCCACCCCGATTTCATCTCCTGACTCCAATTTCGTTTCGGCCGGATCCGCCTCCGCTTTTTCAGACAGGGCGTCGAGCAGGTCTGCGATACCGAAGCCGTGTTCAGCAGACACAGGGAGCACGTGTTCCGTGCCGAAAGCATAAAAGGGGGCTGTATTGATTTCCATCGCGGGAGCGTCAATCTTGTTCACAATTGTCCAGATCGGCTTGCCGGTTTTGCGTAGCATGGGAAGCAATTGCTCATCCATGGGAGTGATCCCGGCACGTCCATCCACGATCAGAAGCACAATGCGCGATTCTGCTATCGCAATCTCAACCTGTTTCAGGATTCGTCCAGGAATGATTTCGTGAGTCTCGAGGATCATTCCGCCCGTATCGAGAAGCTCAATCGATCTTTCGTTCCAGCGCACCGAGCCGTAGATTCGATCGCGGGTAATACCCGGCTCGTCACCGACAATGGCTTTTCGCTTCCCGCAAAGACGGTTAAAAAGAGTGGATTTGCCGACATTCGGCCTGCCTACAATCGCAATTTTCAGCATAAGTTCCAGTTTATCAAAATTCTATTTTAATCTCTTAACTCAAAGACTCAAAGGGGTGAAAACTCGAAAAATCTAATATTATTGAGGTCTTGCGGCAAAATTTCAGGGAACTACCAGAGGAAATGTGGAGCGGGCCAGGTTTATCTCCAGCGGCAAGCCGCCGACAAGCTCACCATCCGCCTGAACACATACGTCCGAGGGGCCTTCAATCCGGAGCGCGTGTGCCCGAAACCGGTGGACCCATTCGTTTTTTCCGGGTATTTGAAGCCAGGCTTTCAAGAGGAACCATGCCAGCGCACACCTGCGCCTTCCTTGCATGACCAGGATGTCAAACGATCCGTCACACATATCCGCATCCGGACAAAAAAGCAGCCCTCCTCCGTAGCGTCTGCCGTTGGCGGCAAGACAACTGGTAGCGGTGTAACTCCCCCCTTCCGCAATGACATTGAATTCCGGGAAGGAATAGGTCAGAAGACAGCGGACGATGGCAACTGCATACGCTGCGATCCCCACCTTCGATTTCAGCTTCTCATTGACCTGGGAAACCACGTAGGCGTCAAATCCGATCCCGGCAACGAACAGGAAGCGCCGCCTTGATCCGGGGCCCAGGATCCCCAAATCAATATTCCGCCGCACGCGCTTTAAACCGATCTTCAGAGCCCGCACAGGATTCAGAGGCAATCCCAGCTCTCTTGCAATAACGTTGGCGGTGCCGGCCGGAATAATTGCGATCGGGAATGGCGGATCCGATATTTGAGAAGCAACTTCGTTTATGGTCCCATCTCCGCCGCAAATGACAAGAAGATCCGGCGGGCTGGAAAGCAATTCACGGGCGAGTTGTCCCGCATGGTCCCGGCTCCGGGTAGTCTGCAGATCCACTTCCCAACCGGGATATTCCCATTGATCTATATAACGCCGGATGGATTTGTAAGCCCGGCCGCGGCCTGCTACAGGATTGGCAATTATGGAAAGCTTCATAGGATTTCAAACCGCATCCCTTGCTTTTACTTTAGCGAGAGCAGGATTCCGCCTGAGACTTCCAGCATGTTCACCTTGTTCGAAATCAGACCCGCAGTATATCCGCGCACATCGAATCTCAATCCAAGAGGCCCGGCCATGTGAGGGACCTTCACGCCACCTCCGTAATTGAAAGCGAATCGGGTTCCTATCGGCAGGTTCGAATCGCCGTATTGATGCATCAAACCTGCGCCGGCAGTGAGATAGGGCGTCACGATTTTTGCCGGGAAGTTAATAATAAGGTTGCTGTTGTAGACAAATCCTTTGGCATCCCGGACTGCCGAAATATTTTTTGGAAACAGGTAATCGGAGCTGAAAGCTATCGTGTGTTCCATGCCGAAAGATGGGACAAAATTTGTGGCCAGTCTGAATCCGAAAATAGGGCTGCTGTCCAGAATCGTCTTCACATTGTTGTAATTGATCGAGCCGGGCTTGATACCTCCCACATAGAAGGTGAGGTCGGCACCGTATGAACAGGTTGCGAACAAAATCAACAAAGCGACTGTCAAAGAGAGTCGGCGCATTATCACATCTCCGTTTATCAAATTACGAGTTACGAGTTACGAATTACGAATTGAAAGGCATACCGGGTGCAAACGGAAGTGGGACTCAAAAGGCAAAAAGAACAGCGCCTGGGAGCGCCGGCGTCCTCGCCGGCACATATTCACGACTACCAGATATGTTTGCCAAAAACCCTACAAGTCGCT
>JAHFUH010000158.1 GCA_023265215.1 Acidobacteriota bacterium | reverse complement strand
CGAAGGGCCGTCAGTGAATAGCCCCGGCCGCAAGGCCGGGGTTGGCGATTTCGATTGAATGAGCGCTGAAAGCGCGGCACTCAAACGAAATCGCATCATAAAGTGCCGCGCCTTCGGCGCTCGTCGTCATCAACAACCTAATCCCGGCCTGACGGCCGGGCCTATTCACTGGCGGCCCTTCGGGCCTCATTCGGCATCCTGAGCAATGGGGGGCCAATCCAAACCCACAGTGTCACGTGTGGGTAACAGTCAGCGCACAGCGGGGCAGGCCAAAGCCACGCCTTCCTGGCGTGGTCGATTAGTCTTGAATAACAAATACCCTATCTCTAAGAATCCAGGGACGTAGCCTATTTTTCACATTGCCATCATGGCGTATATGCCAGTAATATACGCCAGTGGATGAACTGGATCGTGTGGAAGGCTTTGACTGGGACGAAGGCAACGCCCGAAAAAGCGCTGAGAAGCACGGCGTATCGCAGGCTGAGGCAGAATCTATGTTCTTCTCTGATCCGCTGGTCGTTGTTCCAGATCCGCGGCATAGCCAAGCGGAGCGCCGCTACCATGCTCTCGGGCGGACTTCCGCCGGGCGGTTGCTGCATGTGGTATTCGCACTTCGTCGTCAGGAAACGCTGATTCGTATTATCTCCGCCCGTGACATGCATAGAAAGGAACGGATTATTTATGCCCAAGAAACAGAAGCCCATTCCTAAGTTATCCTCGGAGACCAAGGAAAGAGCATTCTGGGAATCCCGGGATTCCACGGAGTTCGTGGATTGGAGCCAGGCGAAACATGTTCGTCTGCCCAGGCTAAAGCCATCCACTCAAGCCATATCAATTCGTCTCCCTTTGAGCCTTCTTGAACGCATCAGAATTGAGGCGAACAAACGGGATGTGCCCTACCAATCGCTCATCAAAACCTGGTTGAGCGAGAAGGTGGGATAATGCTCAGAATTCCAGATACTCGACGGCAATGGGAAACCAATAAGCATTTATTGCAGATGCGGCCAATCGGGCGGATAATACAAACAATCTGTTTTTCGAAGGTTTTGTGAGATCGCACACATGAATAGGAGGGTTTCATGGGACTTATTAAGCGAGCATTGATTCCTTTATGCGCCCTTGCTGTTTCCATTACCTTGGTGCTGCCTGGCAGCTCCTTCGGCCAAACTGAAAAAAAGAAAGACACTCAGCAGGCTAAATCCAAGTCGGTCGAGCCAAATAAAAATCAAAAATCGACGAATGAAAAAGGCAATGTCATCGGCTATCTGCAAAGCAGGGACAAAATTGTCACCATAATCCGGGGCTCAGAGGGGACTGCATACACAGTCAAAACCAAAGACGGCAAGACGCTGGCCATGAACCTCAGCGAAAAAGATCTTGAAACGAAATACCCTACAATTTTTCAACAAGTCAAAAATGGCATGGCCGGCAACGATGCGACGCTCCACAAGGTGGCTGTGCCGCTTCGTGAAAACGGGAAATAGGGAATCCACACCTATTTTCGTTGTGATACTGCGCAAAAAACATAAAGCTCATGCAGGCCTCAGTTCTCGGGCTTTCTTGCATCGTGGATTTTGAGCTTCGGTTTACAGTGTCCAACTCCTTTATTCGAATATTCACGAGCCTCTATTACAGCCGGATTGATTTTTTCGAAAGCATCCGATTGCCCTGATGCCTGGGGAACCATGCTGGCTTTTGCGTCGGTCAACAGCCATCCTGATAGGATCGCCGATGATACAGCCACCAGCACGTTTTTCATTTCGCTGCATCCTTGCTGTTCGGCTCCGCATCGGATGCCATTTTACCCGTTTATGGAAATAAAAGATTAAAATCTAAAGGGGAAATGGTAGCGTATCGGACCGAGTTAGTGTAAGTTGTGGCCACCGTTTACAAGAACTTTAAACTCCCCAATGAGGTGCACTAGTGAAGTCTCAATCTAATGCCAAAATCGAAATAGGCCAGCTGATCGATGAAAGAAAATTATCTCCATTGCAGATCCTTATCATCGTGATGAGCGCACTCATAGTCTGGCTGGATGGATACCATATTCAAAGCATGTCATTGGTCGTGCCAACGCTTTCGAAGGAATGGTCCGTCAAAACAACGGATTTCAAAATGGTGATGTCTTCCGCTCTTTTTGGCATCATGTTGGGCAGCGCATTAATTGCCAGCAAGGGCGACAAATGGGGCCGGCGTAAGGTTTTGATCATATCGATGGTAATGGTTGGACTCTCTTCAATTGGCACCGGTTATTCCACCAGCATGGTGCACCTCATAATCTGGAGATTTCTGACAGGCTTGGGACTTGGCGCCAGCATACCGAACGCAACGGCCTTGACATCCGATTATGTGCCGGCCAAAAGACGGGCAGCTCTGGTGACTCTTATGTTTTCCGGCATTTCAATAGGCGCATTCACATCCAGCTTTATCGCTCCTCCTATTGTTGCAGCATGGGGCTGGAAAGGTATGTTCACCATAGGTGGAGCGGTACCCCTGATCATGAGCCTGCTTCTCGCCGTCACTATTCCGGAGTCGATAAGGCTTCTGATCGAGCGTGCGCCTGGCGATCCGCGCATTCCAAAAATACTCGCTCGACTGGCACCGGGTATCGATGCTAAAAATGTTTATGCCAAAAAGCAGGAAGTAAAACGGCAATCGGTGGTCGAACTGTTCAGCAAAGCGTACAGGGAAGGGACTCTGCTGCTGTGGTTTGTTTTTGTTGTCAACATGTTCATCCTGTACCTCCTGGTCAACTGGTTGCCCACTCTGCTAAGCACTCAGGGTTGGTCCCGTTCTCAAGCGATGCAGGGCACGGGAATCATTCAGATCGGAGGCGTCACTGGGGGCTTTATTCTGTCCAGGTTCGTTGACAGAGGGAAAACAGTGATCTCGACGATTTCGGCATATGCCCTCGCTGGGATTGCATTTGGACTATTCCCCTTTCTGCCATCCAGCGGAATGTCCTGGTGGATTCTTCTGTTCATAGTCGGGAGCGGCATCTCCGGCGGACAATTCGTGCTGAATGCTTTGGCTGCAGGCTACTATCCTCCGATGATCCGGTCTACAGGCGTGGGCTGGGCATATAGCGTCGGCCGCATCGGCGCAGTTCTCAGCGGTTATGCCGGGGGGGTGATCCTGGAGAGGAACGTGGCACCTTTTAAGGTTTTGGGACTACTCGTGATTCCGGTAGTCATTTGCATCTTGGGCGTACTGATGTTCCGGAACGTTTTTCAGACAACGCCTGTTCCCTCAACAACGGCGAAATAACAAAGCCCCGCTCGCTAAAAACAAAAGGCAACAAAAAGGGCCCTATTTCCAAATTCCAACTTTGTACTTTAAAGCTGGAGTTTGGAGATACGGCCCATTTTTATTTGCAGCAATCAGATCCGCAATTGGCGTTTTCCCTTGATTTAGACAGCCTTACAACCACACAATAGGTTGTAAGCTTCATTCCATACCGTTTCAGGTTTTGCGTTTGGCTTGTTGGAGAACCGGCGTTTTTTTGCGGATCCAATCAGATTTTTAATACGCCCTTATCAACTTGTGCTCGCCTTCTATCAATAGCTTTTAAGTTTACGATAAGAGAAAGGATCTCAATATGAACCGCTTGCCGCTTGCCGAAATTGAACGAGTTTATGCGGTGCAGCATAAGGAATTCCTGATGCTTGTTGCGGAAGGCTATTCCTCAGGCTCCGGAGGATCTCTCCACATCTGGAAGAGCCATACAAAAATATTTCCTCCCCTTTTCGAAATTTACGAAACACCTGGAAACCCAGGACCCAACCCTCAAGAAGCGCCGATAAAAGTCCCCGCTGTTGCTGCGAATGTGTTTCACGGAAGGTATAACAAGATACAGGTGCTTTATGCCAATGATCGAATTTTCCCGAAAATTATAGACGCCACAGAAGAAGAATATGGACCTGCAGATGCGGTTGGAACGGGAGCAGGAGCGCTTGAGCTTGCCAGCGGACTTGAGCAGTGGCAGTGGATTGCCATCCATGAATTCGCATCTCCGGACCCGCCAAAACTCCGGGTTGAAGGGAAAGCGATCATACCAAACCTTGGAGTTGTCCCGAAACTTGTTCGAGCCAAGTCGCAGGGTGCAGATCCCAAGGTGCTCCTGCTGGATGTAGTAACCGAAACGCTCACAAATGTGCAAGGTGATCTGCGGTGGTCAAAGCCGGTCAGTAGCAAGGTGAAGTATGAAGAAGATACGGACTATCCCTTTGAATCTGTTCAAATTGAATCACTTCACAAAACCATTGATGTGGAAAATATCCATCACAACCTTCAAAGGCTAAAATAGGAGAAGCCAAGCCTTCTTGAATCCGTGATAATCCGTGGAATCTGCGGCGTTTTGGTTTTAGCTGCCCCACTACAAAATATCCTGTAGACCCAGATCTTTTATTTGATCAGGATGAATTTTTCCGGTTACGTAATCCATGCTCATCGCTTCATAGTACTGCCGTTTCAACTCTTCAAAATCGAGCGTGACGCCCTTGAGAGAGCCTGCTTTGTCCCACTTTTCACGAGGAAAATCTTCGATACAGTTTCCCGCCCAATTTTTAATCGGGACGTCATGGGTTGTAAGGTGCGGCATCATTGCGCCTGCCATTACTACTTACGATTAACGATTGAGCCCATCCGTATGAGTCCAATCGTCAATCGTAAATCTAAAATCGTAAATTATTTCAATCCGGGGATCAGATCCTCCAGTCCCAAACTCTTCAGGGTTTCGGGCAGGGGCTTGCCGGTTTCAGAATCCCAGCCCATTTGCTCGTAATAGCTTCTGCGCAAGTCTTCCCACTGTGGCAAGATGGCCCTGCCCTGTGCCGGGCCATCGGCAGGTGTGGAGCCATAGCGAACAGATGGCGCTTCCATGTATTTAGTTAATCCATGTCGGAAATTGAACGCCCTAAATTGATTCACGATTCGGCGGCCCGCGTCCATCGCCTCTGGAATATCAAAACTCCAGCCCGTTATGATGTTCAACGTTTCTATCGGCGACTTAAAATCCGGCATGCAGAACCGGCAGAGCGGCAGGGCATCCAGAAACTGCCCTTTCCCATTGAGCTTGGCATTCATGATCGAAACTTCTATGGGATTGGACGGATCCTTGACCGGCGTCAAACCCAATTCGTCCGGTTTAGGAGCGCCACCGGTCACCTCAATCGTGCCGGTATTGGACAGGCATGTATCGATCAACTCCGGCCAGTTTGCACGGTGGTCGTGCGTGCGCGGCGAAGCACCTTTCATCGTATATACAGCGCAGTTTGCGGCTTCTCCGCCAATTTTTTCAGAAGCCCGCTTTACGCCTTCAGCCCACAGGCCGCCGCTTCCCTGGCGGTGCGCGATCTTGTTCAGCATTGCCAGCACTGAATCCCCGTTGCCCCAATTCATTTCCACACCGTCCAGATCACTCTTTTTCAAATATCCTTTCTCGAAACATTCCATAAGCCAGGCGATGACATATCCGCTCTCATTAACGTCCATTCCAAGGCGATCGACCTGATTGCATAGATAGATGGTGGTCGCTGGATCGGTCTGGCCGATTAGCGATCCCATTGCAGCTACTCCTTCGTAGTCGGGCTCTTCTCCTTCAAAACCGGCGTATGGACCTTCTTCAATTTGAATGCTGCAGGTATGTCCCTTGCGGCATGCCCAGCATGGAGTAGCCTTGGTCTTGAAATTTGCGCGGATGGATTCGCCTGTAAACTTCACGAATTCTGGGAAATCACTGGTAGTGTAGTTCTTCACAGGCAGCCATCCGAGCTTCTTCGCCATTCCAACAAGATCGGCGGTGCCATATTGAAAGAGCGGATGTTTCATTTCATGAAAGTTTTTAGCAAACGCCTTTACCGCTTCAGAATAGCGTTGCGGATCGGCAACCTCAACCGGGTGATGACCTCGTTCTGCAGCAATTGCTTTCAGCTTTTTTGATCCCATGACGGCGCCCAACCCATTGTGCGCGGCCACGTGCCCATGGTCGCCGAAGATGGCGGCAAAGCGCACCAGGTTCTCTCCCGCGGGACCTATCCCGTAGACGCTGCACTGTTTTCCCAATTGGGCGCGAACGGCGTCTTCCGTCTCTATCGTATCTTTGCCCTGCAGATCGCGCGCATCCCGGATCTCGGCCGTCCCGTCGTGAATGCAGAGATAGCTCCACTTCTTTGCTATGCCCTGGATAATGACGCCGTCAAAGCCGGAGAATTTTAAATATGCGCCGAAAAATCCGTTTGCCTGCGAAGACCCGGCCATGTTGGTCATCGGGCCTTTGCTGACCACGGAGATCATTCCCGAACCGGCATATTTAGTGCCGCCGAAAGGACCGGAGAAAAACATCAATCGATTCTCTGCGCCGGACCATTCCGTTCCGGGAGGCACTTCATCGTAGAGATATTTGGCGCCCAAGCCGGCGCCGCCGATAAATTTGCGGAGTATTGAATTGTCCAGCGGTTCTTCGGAAACTTGTTCGCGGCTCAGATCAACGCGCAAAATTCTCCCTATGTATCCACCAATGCCCCTAGCCATGGGTTATGCTCCCTTTTTTGAATTTACGAATTACGATTTATGATTGACGATTGAACCCATCCGTATGAGTCCAATCGTAAATCGTAAATCTAAAATCGTAAATGTGATTACCCCAGCATACCCTGCCACGGGGTTGCCGGAGTTCCAACCAGATCAATCCACACGTTTTTCATCATGCTGTATTCGTCGAGGACCATGATTGAATTTTCCTTGCTGTGGCCCGACTCTTTACATCCCCCCCAGGGACACTCAAAAACAATCGACAGATGCTGGTTCAGCCACACGGTGCCCACTTTGAGCTGTTTGGTCATCACGAGCCCCTCGCGTATGTCTTTGGTCCAGATGGATGCGCACAAACCGAAACGTGAATCGTTGGCGATGGTTACCGCTTCTTCAGGAGTCCTGAATTTCGCCAGGGCGACCACCGGGCCAAAAACCTCCTCCTGCATAATTTCAGATTTAGGATCACAATCTCCAAAAATCGTCGGAGCGACAAAATATCCATCCTTTGTTTCTGCGGTATTGGGGCGCTCGCCGCCAAGAAGCAGTTTAGCGCCTGATTTTTTCGCGCGTTCAACAAAGCGCTCTATATTGTCCCGGTGTCCTTTGTAAGCAACCGGTCCAATCATCGTCTGCGGATTCAGAGGATCCCCCAGGCGTAATAATTTCGTGGCAGCCACGAATTGTTTGGCGAATTCGTCATAGACGGCTTCGTGGACGAGATACCGGCTCGACGCGCCGCAATTTTGGCCGGAATTGAAAAAGCCGCCCCATACAGCTCCCTCAACTGTGGCCTTCATATCCGCATCGGGAAGCACGATGAATGCATTCTTGCCGCCCAGCTCGCAAGCAACCGGCTTCACTGCAGCACTGGCCAGAGCCAGAATGCGCTTGCCGGTTTCGGAATCTCCCGTGAAGTTGATCTTGGCAACATAAGGATGCTTGACCAAAGCTTCTCCTACTGAAGACCCGGGACCAGTCACAATATTCAGCACTCCCGCCGGGATGCCGGCTTCAATTGCAAGCTCGCCAAGCTTCAGAACCGTGAGTGGGGCGCAGGAAGGAGGCTTCACCACTGCGGTATTCCCCATCATCAGCGCCGGTGTGATCTTTGAGATAGCCGTGACAAGCGGGAAATTCCACGGCGTAATCAAACCAACCACTCCCAGAGGCTGGCGGATTGTCATGGACATAGCCTGCGGACCGACCGGAAGAGTTTTGCCCGTCACGGCTCTTCCGACACCGGCCATGAATTCGAAATGCTGCGAGTCGAAGTTCATATCGAAGTTGTACGTTTTGAAGATAGGTCCACCATATTGCATCGTCTCAAGTTTTGCCCACTCATCACGATGAGCCCGAAGAAGCTCCGCCATCTTGAAGAAAATGGCGGCACGATCTGTCGGAGATTTTTCAGCCCAGGCAGGCGCTGCCTTATAGGCCGCTTCGACCGCTCTGTCAATTTCTACTGAACTGCATTTGGGAGCGAGACCCACAACTTTGCCGTTCGCAGGATTGATCACTTCCATCGTTTCCTTTGTCGCCGCCTCGCATAATTCACCATTGATCAGCACTCTGTATTCCGAATTCATTGACAACCTCCCCTTATATATAACTCTTCGCTTGAGGTTCCCTGTTCAGGGTTCAGTGTGAAAAGTCTTCAACCCTGAACGTTTTTATTCGATCATCTCGATGCACATCATCTTCAGTTCAGTAAATTCCAACATGCCGTGAACGCCGCTTTCTTTGCCGATCCCGCTCTCCTTGCTTCCGCCCCACGGGAATTCGGTAGCAAGATAGTTGTGTTGATTAACCCAGAATGAACCAACCCGCAGCTGATTGCCCATTCGGACTCCTTTGGCCATGTTTCTTGTGAACACCGAGCCGCAAAGGCCATATCTGTTGTCGTTCGCTTTCTTGACGATATCCTGCTCAGAGGAGAATTTCACTATACAGGCCACGGGACCAAATATCTCTTCTCTGTATATCTTCATCCCATCTGCAACATTGGTAAAAACGGTGGGCACTACATAGTAGCCTTTGTTGAGAGGAGGATTTTTGGGCCTTTCACCACCGAAGACCAGTTTGGCGCCTTCCTCGATACCGGATTTGATGTAGTATTCCACCTTCGCCCGGTGCTCCGCGCTGACCACAGGTCCCATAGTTGTCTTGGGATCAAAAGGATCGCCGACAACGATCTGTTTTGCACGATTGACAAACTTCTCCACAAACGCATCGTGCACCTTCTCGTGGACATAGATTCTTCCAGGTGATCCACAGGTCATTCCGGTATTTTTGAATTGTTGATGCGCCAGCACCTGAGCCGCGTGGTCGAGATCGGCGTCTTCAAGCACGATCGCCGGATTCTTACCGCCCAGTTCGAGGACCAGTTTTTTTACCGTTTGGCTGGCAGCAGCCATAATCGCCTTGCCGGTTTCGCTGCTTCCTGTCATCCCGATAAGATCTACATCCGGATGCGAGGCAATGATGTTTCCGACGCTCGATCCGGGTCCTGTAATCAAGTTGACGGCTCCGGGAGGCAACCCCACCTTTTCCACTACTTCCATGAACTTGAGTGCAGCCAGAGGATTGATGCTCGGCGGTTTTATAACACAGGTGTTCCCGACGGCAAGCGCTGGGGCCATTTTTGCAACGACCATCATCAGCGGTACATTCCACGGTGTGATAATGCCGCAAACTCCCACGGGTTCCCGTTTCAAGTATGAAACAGTATTGGGATAGGCGGGGATGTAATGCCCCATCAGCGTCCGGCTGCCTGCCGCCGCAAATTCACATAGCTCGGAAGCAAAGGTAGTGATCTGGGTGGAAATCTTTTCGGGGGTGCCGTGTTCGAGAACATCGAGACGAACCAGTTCGGGGATGATCTCTTTCATGGCCCGGGCAATCTCTCTCAGGATCTTGGACCTTTCTGTTTGTGTTTTGTTCGACCAAACAGGAAAGGCCTGGACGGCTGCTTCGACCGCTTTATTAACATCCGATTCGCCCGACATCGGAACTCTGGCAAATTCTTCTTCTGTCGCTGGATTAATAA
>JAHFUH010000673.1 GCA_023265215.1 Acidobacteriota bacterium | reverse complement strand
AAAGAGACCGGAACCGGAAAGTATTGCAACTCGCTTTAGAGTAAACCGCCCGCCTATGGCGGGGCGAAAAGGCTCTGCCATTCCGGTGCATGCGTCCCGGAGGGACGCCGTGAAAATAGCCCGGCACTTCAGTGCCGGGATTAAAGGAAAGGGTCCAACAGGGACTGACGACGCTAATTTATACAAAGCAAATAACATCAACTGTTTTAGCGGAAAATAATACCCCTTACAGCCAAAAAATGGGCTCGCATTTTGATTTTAAATAATCGATCACTCCTATAAATGCTAGGGACATTGAGACTCACGATTTCTTAAAAGGATAAAACACTGCGATTTTTTCATTCTAAGTCAATTTTGAAAGCCCCTATTCTAAGGTTTCCTTTTCATATCCAATAACTTGCCGTCGTCAGTCCCCATTTCCCAATCGCGCAGGACAATAGAGATTGGCTTTCCTGTCTAATTCATTTGGAATTAAAGACATACAAGTTGCAGTTGTCGCCAATACTACCAATTAGATTTGGACAATTTAGATAATAATTATCAAAGCCCAGGATTGTGTGACGTAAAATGAACATAAGTTACAAAGCCAATATCCAAAGCTGAGTAGGTTTTGCTCTGTCAAGGAGGGCACAGAATGAAAAAGATATTAGCCGTCGCAGCGTTCATGATTTTGGCAATCTTCGTTTTAACCCTATATGTTTCCGCACAGGGCGGAGGAATTCATATAATAGGTTATGGAACAGGAACACGGGTCGGCATCACACTACCCGTGACAGAAATACTTCTGCTTCGAGGATTAAGCCAAGAAGAACGCTTGCCAGAGGGCGTAAAAATCATTTCTCAACCATCAAATGATACTATTGTGAGAAATGGAACTCTCAAAATTGCTATGTCAGATGGATCGGTCCAGGAGATTCCAATTGTCAAAGTGAAGAAACTTACGATTGAGACTCAGTAGTAACCGCAAGGAGAAGACGCACCCGGATGCTGGCCAGTTTTCCATATGTCGCATTCGAGGAAGCGTGCTTTTGGGCACTGGTTTCGTGACAAGCTAAGATATCATGAGTTTCGATTCATAGGAGGGCTGCGAATTCCTCCTGCGTCATATCGCAATCGCGAAGGATCTTCGCCATGAGGCCAGGACCCACAGTTTCTCCCGGGTGCACAGGAACTACGGTTACGCGCCCATCCTCATGCCGAAGAAATCGATGGCTCCCCTTAATTCTCAACACACTAAATCCGGCCACAGCGAGCGCATGAACGACCTCTTTTCCGGTCAATCTAGGAAGGCGGCTCATGAGGCAATTCGGATCGTCTGAACGCCGACGAAATCGAGGGATTCCAACCCGTCGCTCTGGGCTTCAAGGCACACTTCAACGGCTTCTCGAATTCGCATCATCAGTTCATCCAGGGAATGCGCTTGCGTATGGCAACCGCGCAATGCTGGAACCGTGCCCACGTAGTACCCCTCGGCATCACGCTCGATGATCACGCTGAATTCTCTCGTCATTAAATGCCTCCAATAACATTTTACCGCGTTTGCACAACTCCCGCGCTATAAATATCCCCTCCCCCGGGAAATCTGAAGGGAATCAGGCTTCTATGTCGCTCCGGCGGCACAGTATTGTTTTTGGGGGCATGCCTTAAGCGCTGGCCGAGAAGCTCATGCGACTGACCAGAATATGAATTTAAAAAATGCTAAGGCATTTTGCGGGCAAAGGCAAGATAAGCGTCTGTTTTCCTCAGTTTTCCATATGTCGCATTCGAGGAACTATGGTTTCACATGGTTCAGGTGGCCGTTCTCTTTTTGAGCGAAAATTCAATGCTATACCCCGCTATATGAGCAAGCTTAGAGAGCTGTAGGAACTGCTTGGACGCTTGATTCTCCTGTAGAAGCCGGGAGACTTGAGCAGGCGAAGTATTGAGGGCATCTGCCAATACTCGAACTGAGAGTTTCGAATCCGAGATCTTCGTCTTCAATGCTCGCTTAAGCTGATTGATCGGCGACCATTGGTATTGGGGATCTGAATAATACAAAACGAAATCAGCAGGAAAATCTCCCCGCGTTCCATCTTCCAGCTCGAAAGTCGCCCCCTGCTCTCCGAGATCGGCTTCAATTGTAATGGAAGCAAAGCGGTTATTGGGTCCGATCTTCATGCCTGTGAACACAGCAAAAGGGAGATTGTAACGCTTCAGCCCTCTGCCTTCTCTGAGCACGATTTCGAGCACTCTCTTCCTATAGTTGGGAGTAATCTGCTTAAATTTCGGATTTCTCATTGAAGCGCCCCTCTCTCCGGAGTGATTCCAGAGCTCTGCGCGCTTTGGGAGTCATCGTGCCTTCCATGATTGTCCAGTTATCGACGTCGAATTTTAGAATGCGCGCCCCATCCTGAAAGACATGGATGTGCTTGGGATCATGGTCCGTCGAATACTTTACAACGATGACGCCAAAGCGTTTCCATCTGACCACAAGCAAGTGTACCCTAATATGAGTACATATGTCTATCGGTAATTGGGCTTAAAAACCGCACGCTCCCAAAGTCTTAGGTTTTATCGGAAGTCTTAGGTTTTAAGTCTTAGGTTTAAGTCCGGTTCGCGGAAGTTTGATTATTTGCGCGACAAATGTTATTCCTGGCCGCCATGCTGGCGCAGCAACTCTGCCATACCCGTATGGTAATTTTTTACCGCCACATGCAAAGGCGTCCAGCCGTTTTTGTCCTTTGCATTGACATCAGCCCCACGGGCCAGCAGTAAGTCCGCCACGTCATAATTGTAATATTTTGCCGCCCAGTACAACGCCGTCTCACCGTCTTTGTTCTTGGCATTGATGTCGGCTCCGTTGGCTATTAGCAACTCCGCCACGCCCTTGTGACCCCACTGAGAAGCATAGTGCAAAGGCGTTCGGCCGAAGTCGTCCTTCGCATTGACCTCGGATTTATTAGCCAGCAGCAATTCCACCACATCCTTGTAGTCTCTTCCCTCATAGGCCTCTTGCGCCGCCATATGCAAAGGCGTCTCCTTGAAGCTGTTCCTTCCGAAAACCAGATTGGGATTTCTTTTGAGCATCGCATTAACCTTTGCAAAGTCGCATTGCTGCGCCGCGCGATTAAAATCAACGATTTGGCAGTTGCGATAGATACCAGCCAGCACAAATATCAGGATGACAGAGAAGGCAATCCGGGAATATTTCATGATTGTTCCTAA
>JAHFUH010000672.1 GCA_023265215.1 Acidobacteriota bacterium | reverse complement strand
CGGAGTAAATGGTTATGGAAATCCTCTGTCATCGTCGCCTGTAATTGCCGACGACTCCAAAATGAAAGCTTGTATTTTTTCGAAGCAATTGCAATGGCTTGATTACACAGATATGGCCAAAGCAGTTGCCGACATGGGCTACGACGGCATTGATCTGACTGTTCGGGTAAACGGGCATGTGTCCCCCGAAAACGTAGAAAGGGACCTTCCCAAAGCAGTCGCAGCAGCAGAGAAAGCCGGTATCAAAATACTTATGATCAGTACCGACATCGGCAGCGCCACTGAAGTGCATACGGAAAAAATATTGAAGACGGCAGCATCGCTGCACATCCATTATTACCGGATGCAGGGGTTGAATTACAGCAAGGCAATGGACATCCCTGCTAACCTTGAAAATATCAAGGGTAGATATGCCGGGCTGGTTGAACTGAATAAGAAATACGGCCTGCACAGTTGTTACCTGAATCATTCAGGTGAAGGATTCGGTTCAGCCATTTGGGATTTGTGGCTTACCATAAAAGACTTCGATCCGAAATACATTGGCAGCCAGTACGATATTAAGCATTCCACTATCGATGGCCCTTTTTCATGGCCAGCGAGTTTCGACCTGGTTCATCCCTATGTTCAAACCATGGTGATCAGGGATTTTCGATGGGAGAAAAATATAGACGGTTGGGAAGTGAAACCTGTGCCGCTGGGCGAGGGGATGGTGAACCTAAAAAAGTTTTTCATGCAGGTAAAGCAATACCATATACCCGGACCGGCCTGCATCATGTGCGATTACGATTTAGGCGGCGCGGAGAACGGGGCGCGGTCATTGACTATTCGCGGTAATAAAGTGCTTGAATGCATGCAGCGCGACCTGGAGACACTCAAAACCATTTCAAACCAAATCGGAGTTAGATATGGAACGTAGAAAATTCTTAGGTACTTCTCTCGGGCTGGGGGCTATCTTAAGTGCCGGTTGTACTGCGGCTGCACATGCTACCGGCAAACAAAACAGTACATTTCCCACAATCCCATTGAAAGGCAAAAAAGAATCGGCAATTACCCACTGGGATGTAGTGACTATTGGCAACCTCTCCCGGAATCGTTATTGGGGAGAAAGCGAAGAACAAGCGCTTCACCCGGTGATTTGTACCACTACGGTTATATCCGGGAAAAATTTTCATGTAATGGTTGATCCTTCACTCAAGGATAGTTCAGCCATGGCTGAAGAACTGAAAAGAAGAACGGGTCTTGTTCCCGAGAATATCAATGTGGTGTTTGTTACGCACGAGCATGGTGATCACCATGCGGGGATACAAAGTTTCCCCAATGCAAGCTGGTATGCTACCGAAGCTACGGCTAAGATGATCAATACAACCGAGAAATATATCAAGAACGTGGAGCCGGCACCGCAGCAACTGTTCAGCGCCATTGATGTAGTTCCAACGCCCGGTCATACACCCGGAACGGCCGGGCTGCGATTCGATTATCACGGTCTCTCTGTTTTTGTCTGCGGCGATTCGGTGGCCACGAGAGATTTCTGGGACGAAGGCAGGATGTATTTCAAAGCATTGGATATGGAAATGTCGCACCGTTCCATGAAGAAGATAGCTGCTATCGCCGATGTAATTGTTCCTGGGCACGACAATTACTTTATTAATTTATAAGAATAGCCATACACATCCTTATTGCTCCCAAATAATTGATAAATTGCCTCGATGCAAATGAAGCGGCCGTTGCATTCGAGGTGGGATTGCAACGGAGCGGGCTCAATTGTACTTGTATGAAAATACCCGCTAGTGATGGCGGCAACGGAGCCGGTGATCATCAAAAATCTCCGCGGGCGTCGTGTGCTTCAGAAGCAGCAATCAGTACACGTCCCTTTCTCCACGCCACACAAAGACGCATATCCTGAAGTTTCTGTCACCAGAATGAGACGCCGGAGCGCCATGCTGATTGATGCGCCCATCGAAGTGGATGCATCGCGTTACCTTCGTCCAGGCACCAACACTATTGTGCTGACCACCGCCGCTCCAAAACCGAGGATAATGAAACGTCCGCTCGATCTCCCCGGAGCTTTTCGAGGTCCTGCAGACCGACCAGTATAATTGCGGGAATTCGCCGAGCGACTTTCTCGCGAGGCGAAGCGACGTTGTATTTGTCGCGGAAGTGTGTCTTCCGTCGCGCAGAGATTGAGAGCCTCTCGCGTCTGTTCATAGTTTCCTTGAAGGAGTTTTTGAATGGCGAGTGCTTCCCCGTGCAAAGCCTCGGAGATCCGTAAGGCTGTTCTCGCGATTGGAGCAGCCGGTCTAATCGCCGGAACATTGGATCTAGGGGAAACTCTGGTTGTGTTTGGAGCCAAGTCTCCTCTTGTGATCGCTGGAGGCTTGCTGGGACCGCAAAATGCTTCCCGCGGCGGTGCGGGGATTTACATCCTAGGGGTGCTGCTGCATTACTTGTTTGTACTTTCAGCGGCGGCAATCTATTTCGCAGCAAGTCGCAGGTTGCATTTTCTGATCGAATACCGGCTGATCTGCGGTCTGTTCTTTGGCGTAGCGATAGACGTCGTTATGAGATTTATTGTTCTGCCGCTTTCGGCGATGCACGCGAGGGGACCTTATCAGTACCACGATTTAGTTCTCGGGCTGGTTGTTCACATGGTCCTGGTTGGGCTTCCTATATCGTTCAGCGTTCAGCGGTTCGGCGAGGTAACTGAGCCGATCGATCATCAGCCAGTTGTCAATTGACGACTCCAAGTCAAACCACTCATCGAGCTACCTTTCCGATCAAAACCGAAGATAGATCCTGGTAAACGCCCATGTCGCCTGGGACGTTTATCACTACTTACGCCAAATCGACGTTTTAGTTGGAGGCTGGCCAGCAGCGGATTGCGCACTTTGCCCAACTTTCGCGTTCTCGGCCAAATTCAAAAGCTCCACTGCTCTCTGGTCGACCAGAGAAATGGGTGACTCAAAGGGAGTTTAGCTACGCGGAGAGAATTCTCTGGTGGAAGATTTATGCGGAATTAGCCCGAAAATCCGGGAGGTTTTAATGTCTAAGTTATTGATTATAAACAAGTTGACTGCGTGGCGGAGAGAGGGGGATTCTCTGGAAATGATGATTAAACTATTTAGAATCAGTACTCTGATGTTTGTGGTAATACTATGGTTATACAAATCACTGCCATGGATACTCGCACAGCGACACTGATCGTCC
>JAHFUH010000671.1 GCA_023265215.1 Acidobacteriota bacterium | reverse complement strand
CGAGATAACAAACGTGCCCGGTTTTTCCGGAGCGAATGTATTGCAGACACGTAATCCGATCCCCTTGTCGACAACAGGTCGAATGGTTTTAGGGTGAAGAACTTTTGCTCCAAAATATGCCAACTCGGCCACCTCACGAAACGTCAATTCCGGTATTGTATGGGCTTCAGGAATGAAGCGGGGGTCGGCCGTCATGACTCCATCCACGTCGGTCCAAATCCAGACTTCATCCGCTTCGAGGATGGTTCCCAAGATGGCGGCGGAGTAGTCGCTGCCTCCACGCCCGAGTGTGGTTGGAATTCCTTCTGGGGTTGCGCCGATGAAACCGGTTACAATCGGAACAATGCCACGGGAGAACAGAGATTGCAGACAATTCATGGTCTTTTCTGAACTGGCTTCAAAGTCGGGCACAGCCGACTGATATTGAGAATCCGTCACAATCAAATCGAAAGCATCGATGGGTTCGGTCGCGAATCCTCTTTCCTGCAGTGCAGAGGCGAACAGCCTGGCCGACAATCGCTCGCCCAAGCCGGCGACGGCATCTAAAGCTCGGGGCGTTGCTTCCCCCAAAATCGTAATTGCCTGGCAGAAGCGGCTGAATTGGCTGATCAGTTCCTCCATTTCGAATCGGAATCTTTCCTGGCGATTCCCCGTGGAGAGAAACGCCTCTGCCATAGCCGTGTGGCGTGATCGCAGCGCGACTTCCGCTTTAAGATAAGCTTCCGGTTTTCCCTGTGCTGCCTGCATCGCGCCGTCCAGCAGCAGGTTGGTTGCGCCTGATAAAGCAGATACGACCACGACCATGTGCGTCCAATTCGGACGGTTGGATTCGACAATACCCATAGCTTGTGCGAGGGCTTCGGCTGATCCGACGGACGTCCCTCCAAATTTCATTACCAGCATTCTTTTTGCATTTGATTTTTGGACCATAAGTCCTGGAACTCCGGAATTTAGAAAGATGTTAGCACACAAAATCTGCTGCTTAGGGCATGCGCAAGAATTACTTGGCATTTTGCTGCCGACCCCCAGGCCCTCTGGCTAGGCGCGAGCGATGAGAACTGGTTCCGAAGGCCGAGCCATGCCGGGCTGCATGTACGGAGCGAGCAACAACACCAGCGGGCCTGCGGGCCGCAGCGGCGAGCGGGCATCTGCTTTGTTGCTGCTCCTCGACGATGACACCGCATCGCCTGCGTCGCCTTGCATCTGCCCGCCCGGAACTCGCGCCAAAATGCCAAGTAATTCTTGCGCATACCCTTAGTCAGGAGCCTGTCCGAGTATTGGGAACACGGCCCCTCCTAATACTCGGACAGGCTCCTAAAACCGTATCGGCAGAAAAGCCTGCTCTTTGGGTGGGCGGAAGCCTTTTTTTTGCGTTCTAGTAAATGCAGGCAAAGTGAAATCTACTGAAATTCGAACTGGAGCAAAATGAACAAGGATCTTGAATCATTCATTCTCACCCGGCGGGAGCTTCAGATAATGAAAGTGATCTGGGCGGGAGAGTCCGCTACTGTCAAAGATGTGCATGCGGCCTTAATCAAAATAAAGCCGATGTCCCGAAACACTGTTCTCACTTTGATAAGGATTCTCGAGCATAAAGGGGCTCTGGTTCACAGAAGATTCGGCCGTGCCTATATATATGAACCACTCTTATCACGCCGGCAAGCGACTCAGAATCAGATCCGTGATGTTATTACCCGCTTCTTTGATGGGGCGCCGGAGAAGCTGATTGAAAACCTCATACACAATGAAATCAAAACGCAGGAGCAGCTTGGGCCGGCCAAGATCCTTGTGGAATCGAAATTAATCCTTGTTTGTGCAATGGAAGTGATCGCGCAGGAACCATCCGGCACACAGACCTCCACAATTCATTAGGAGCCTGTCCGAGTAATACAGGCGCTTGTCCCTTATCCTTGTCGAATAACGCTGAAAGATTTCTGTGCAAAGCCGATAAGATCTGCGGAGAACACATGCATCTTAAACACCATATCTGTGTCTGAAGGCTCGAAGTATATGCAGTATTCGGCCGGTTCCAGCAGTTCTATATTCCGCCCAGTGCGCATTCTCATAGCGGAGGATGAGGCAGTGCTCCGGGATCTTCTCGTCCGAAAGCTTATGGGGCTGGGATATGCCTGCGAGTCTTGCGAAGACGGTGATGCCGCTCTCCAACTGCTGTCCAGCAATCCATTTGACCTCATGCTGGCGGACATTTTTATGCCGGAAACCGGAGGCATCTCTCTTTTGAAAGAAGTGATGCGAATCCGCCCGCATATCGCTGTCATCCTGCTTGCATCTATTGTTGATATTGAGATCGCCGTTGACGCGTTGAAGTATGGTGCTTACGACTACATAACAAAACCGTTCAGCCTTGAGGAAATGTCCATCAGCGTCTCCAGGGCATTGGAAAAGCGCCGCCTCATAATTGAAAATCAAAATTATCAAAGAACATTGGAAGAGCAGGTCGCCAGCCGCACGTATCAGCTGAAAGAAGCTCTGGCAACTCTCGAACAAACCTATCATTCAACTCTGGCGGCGCTGAGCAAAGCACTGGACAGTCGCGATGCCGATTCCGAAGGCCATTCATTGCGCGTGACCGCTTATGCAGCCCGGCTGGCCTGGCAGTCGGGTTTGAATGAAACGGAGATTAGGGTCGTAGAGCAAGGGGTTCTGCTGCATGATATAGGAAAAATCGGGATACCCGATGAATTGCTGCGAAAACGGGGCAAGCTGAACAAAACCGAATTAACCCTGATGCAAAAGCATCCCGGAATCGGGTTTCGCATCCTTACCCAGATTCAATTTTTAAAAGGGGCGGCGCAACTGGTGTTACAGCATCACGAACGCTATGATGGAAAAGGCTATCCGCTTGGGTTAAAGGGGGAAGAAATCAGCATTGGAGCTCGAATCTTTGCTGTCGCTGAAGCATTGGAGGATCTCACGTCAGCCCGGCCATCCAAGCCCGCCATGAGTTTTGAGGCTGCCGGCCGGGAGATCGGGAAAATGTCCGGAGTCGAGCTCGATCCAAGGATTGTCGAATTTTTTCAAAGGATCGCTGTTTCGGATTGGAAAATGATCCATGATGAGATTTTAGCCAGTGCAGGGAATTGGCTCAGTGCAGGGAACCGGCAAATTGGCGGTAAGGAAAGAAATTTGCAGGAGTCTTATTCCGATGGGCTCTCCCCGGCAGGATAAAATAAAACTCCACAGAT